>CAMNMI010000046.1 GCA_946544555.1 uncultured Rickettsiales bacterium | reverse complement strand
TCAAAAGAACAATCGGGAACCGCCATTTTTATGTTAACAAACATTGCTTTTATCGTGTCTTCATTTATTTTTAGCATATTATCAATTTTTTTTATTGCCTCCTTGTTGACTTGAAAGCCATATTTATTGAATAAATCGTGATAATTGGTATATTTATCTTTTCTTGTTGTAATAAGTTTGCTTTTTCCGTCTTCATTTAATTTTTTGTAAGCCGATTGCATCATGTTTTCTGCATTGTGGTAATTTCCAAGATTATCAAAAAGACAATGTGCAAAACAGTCGTTGTTGAAAATTTTCCCTCTATTAAGCAATAGGTCGTCAAAATCAATAAAATTTATTTTTCCATCTTCATCAATTAAAACGTTTCCGTTTTTTCGGTCAAGCGCATTGAATATTAATATAGAACATAATATTTCATTGATATATTTTCTTGCAATTTCTTTTTGTTTGTCATTTAAATTTTCAAAAGTTTTTTCAAAATTTGCAATATATTCACCAATATCTGCACCAAAACGTGTTTGTTCAAAGTCACAAATAAATCCATGGTTAAACAGATAACAAAATTGTTCAAAGCATATCATCGCTTTTACAAAATCTTTGTCCTGATTTTTTTTACTTTTATATTCTCTAATTAAATTCTCATAATCTCCATAGAAAGCTCTCTGTTTTTGATAACCAGACAACAAACAAGCATCAATCATTTTTGTAATTTTATTATTTCTAATAAAATTTTGATTCAATTGTGATTTATCAAAATCGGTCTTTATTGTACCTACATCGTTGCTTTGTCTTTTAATAAAATCTGGAGCAATAGTTATGGTATTAAACCAATTTGATATAGTTTTTACTAACGTTTTTTTATTAATCATTTCTACTTTTCTTTTCAAATCTAAATTATTGCTTACCTGTTGATAAAATTCATTGTTTTGAGTATTAAAATAATTGTTCATATCTAAAATTAAAAAAAACTCTATTAATAGATTATAAAAATAATTAAATTTGTCAATTTTTATAAAAAAATTTATCAATTATTTAAAAACGCAACCCTTGACAAATTAAAAACGCATTCTATATGTATAAGTGTTAATCCCTTCTTTATGTCATTTTTATCTGTAATTCAAAACACACCATTTGGTAGTGCCAGCACACTTGCTATGATTTCGGCGTATTTATTACTGTCGTTCTTCGCAATATGCTTGTTATCAAAGGACAGATGGTTTAATACAGTTGTGATGATTTACTCGTCGGTGGTGGTCTTGGCAATCATTGTCAGCATGTTAGTGGCTTTTTTCACCGCTGGGCATTCTATTTTATTTACTCCTTGGACGTTAAGAATATTGGTTTTGATGTCTATTTTACTGATTATCGGTGCATTTATAGCACAGCCATCAGCACGTGAAATAAACAACATAAAAGTCGTAGAACGAGGCATAAAAAACAGTTCAATAAATGATATTATTGGATATAAAAAAGTTGATCAAGTCATTGATGATGCGAAAAATACTATGGATGAGGTTGAGGCACTGAAAAATGAAATTAAAAACTTCTCGCCAGACAAGATTGACCCAATATATTATGGCGGACGCACGAATGATATATCTAAAGTAAAGAACATCAAGTCAGAATTCAAGGAATCTGTGAATGAAGCTGTCAAGGAAGAACTAAAAAAAGAGCCGGCCAGCACAATTTCTATTACACCTATTGAAACAAGAGAGGAAATAAAAAAAGATAAACAAGAGGCGACCAAAGAGGAAGACATTGTGGCGGAAACCGCAGTGGAAGAGCAGACTAAGTGGAACGTTGTTGAGGCGGTAAATAATAAAGAAGAGCAATCCACTGAGAAGCAAGCGGTTGATGCCCTGGCCGAGAATATCAAGCAGGAAAAGCAGAACATAGAGAAGATTACTGAGCTGGCAAATGTTGCTACAAAACAGGTTGAATTGCAGACAAATTTAACAGATAAAGTCAATACCATTGAAACAACAGTTAAACAGCAAAATGAGATAATGAACCAGAGCATCAAGGAATTGCAAAATGATGTTCAAGTTATTGGTGGAGCGGTGCAGGGACTGATAGAGCGCATGACGCAGATGTTCTCATTTATGACGACTGTGTTGCAGGGAAATACTCCAAATAACGGTGAGAAGCCAGCTGGCGCTATGTAATATTTATGCAGGTTGCAAAGAACAAGAATGATAAGGCAAATTTGCAATCTGCTGTGGAGCATTTGGTTGCAAACTTGCTTTCTGATTTTGATGTTCAAGATTTTGCAACTTTTCTGGATTTACTGATGCGCAAGACAAAGCTGTTTGGTCTTTTGCAGGAATTTGAAGTTGAATTTTTACGCACAAATGATTACAGGTTGCAAAGCTTTTCAGATGTCAAAAAAGTTATTGAATTGGATAATGCATGTAAAGAAAAGTTTGCAGTATTCTTGAAAATTGCAGAGTTTGGTAATGCCGATTTTGATGTTGCGCAATTTATTACGCAGGCACAAAAAGAGATTAAACTTGCGGAGGAGAAGCTAAAAAAGAGCCCTGACAGGCAACTGACATTTGATAATGCTGATTTCAAAACCAAGAAGCTGACACTCTCGCCAACGCAGGGAATTGCAATGTTGACAAGCAATCCATACCAGTTTTTTACGGACAAGGTGCTTGATTTGAAGTCCATTGATGACTGGGAAACCAACATTGATGCGCGGCTTTATGGGACGCTGATGCATAAAATCTTGCAGCTTTTTACGCAAAAATGTAGCCAAATCAGGCATTTCAATTTATCTCGTGAGGACAATCTTGCCAAGATGAATGAGGATCTCTTTTTAAAGGTTGCCAATGACTATTTGATGGCAGAAGGAATTGAGGTTTCTGGTTTTATTTGGCAGAAGATTTGCAATACGGCCAAGGCATCGGTTCAGCTTGAACGTGAGGCATTTTTAAGTGGCCGAGATGTGCTTTGCGAGCAGTATTTGTCTCACAAATTTGACAAATATGGCATTGAAATTATTGCCATTGCCGACCGTATTGAAGTTGACAATCAAAACAAGCTTTTGTGGATTTATGATTACAAAACAGGCACTGCGCCGAACAATAACGATGAGATTTATGGTCGCCACACACAGCTTGCGATTATCGCCATTTTGGCCACGCAATACGGCAATTTTGATGGCTATACTGTGTCAGAAATGCAGTATTTAGGACTCACTGGCAAGCAAAACTTGGAAGACGGTGGTATGAAAAGGACAGAAATCAGGACAAGCATGCTTGGTTTGGTGCAGGACTATTTGGAGAACCTGTTGCAATATTTCTTCGACAACAACCAGCCAAATTCTGAACGCATGGTCTACATTAATCAGGCCAAACAGTTCAGCGACAACCGCTTCATTGAAAACAAGCATTTTTCACGGCAGAAGGGGTTTATTTGTTGACATCACTTTATTTATTTGTGTTGCGCTGCCCGAGGCCACGCCATCGCCATTTGGCACCGCTACGCTCCTCCTCGCTGCGCTCGGCGGCCAAATGCGCTCCGCGCCGCGCATCCAACTATTTCAATACATTCTCAACCTCCTCAACATCATCAAAATGGTGCTTTTTATCACCCAAAATCTGATAGTTCTCATGTCCTTTGCCAGCAATCAGTAGACAAACTTTGGTATCATTTTTCATGCAATAATATTCATTCACAGCAAACTTGATAGCTTCTCTCCTATCCTCAATCACAACCACTTTACCTGCTGTTTTAGCATATCTATCATGCAGTTTCGCCATTTCATCCAGAACAAACTGATCATCCCGCAACGGATTTTCCTCATCAAAATAAAAACACGTGATGTCCTTAATTATTTCCGATGGCACCTCAAATCGCGGATTGTCGCTCGTGACGACCACCTCATCAGCAAGCAAATTAGCCACCTCAAACATCAGCGGACGCTTTTGCTTGTCACGATTGCCTCCACAACCAAACACAACAATGACCTTTTCATACAGTGATTTCAGCAATTTTAAGCTCTCTTCCAGCGACTTCTGTGTGTGTGCGTAATCAACAAAAATGTGTTCATTTGCTACCCTTTGCATGCGCCCGAGAGGAGCTTTTACATCTGGCACAACAGACATAATCTTGTCTGCCGACACCCCACAATTGATTGCAAAGGCCATAGCCATGGATAAATTCTGCACTTGAAAGCTCCCGAGAATGTCTGTCCGAAAGGCAAACTTGGTGCCATTGATTTCCAGCTCCACATCCTGCCCATCAATATGCTGGCTTGTTGATAATATTTTGATGTCTTTACCATAGCCGCCAACCTCAAATGTTGATATTTTTTTGTCCTCGCAGATTGATTTTAGTTTGTCAAAATTGCCATCGTCAATATTCAAAATTGCCACATCGCCCGCGGCCTGATGATGCTTGAATAGCAGGGTCTTGGCATTGAAATAATTATCCATAGTTTTATGGTAGTCAAGATGGTCTTGGCTTAGGTTGGTAAAGGCCGCCACATTGACATGCATGTCGCCGAACCTGCTCTGTTCCAGCGCATGACTGGATGCCTCAAAGATAACATGCTGCACGTTTTGTTGCACCATCTCATCAAAAAAGCGATACAAATCGTCAATCGCTGGGGTCGTTAGTGTGTCCTCGGTATTGAGTTTTTGGCATATTGTTCCATCAAAAATGTATGCCCCGATAGTGCCAACATACCCGCATTTTATGCCACACAGCCCCAGTATTTGCATGACAAACCAGCTTGTTGAAGTTTTTCCTTTTGTGCCGGTGATGGCCATGACATTTGACGGAATTTGATATGTCTTTTTAAGCACAGCCAGCAAATCTTGATTAAAGTTTGATGTTTCAATTATCTTGTTTTTGTAATCAGCAAAACCACCATTTCTATCAAAAAAGCCACTCTCAACATAAACTTCTGATGCCTTTTCAAGGACATCAACAGTCAAAAATTGTTCGGCCTTTAAACAACAAAAAAACACGTCGCCAGAGGCAACGTGCTTTGTGTTCGTTTTAATGTTTTTCTTATTCACAAAGATTATCTGTTAAGCATTGCTTTGATGTCATTGCCAGAAATCATTCCTCCGACAAACTTGTTGCCAACCAACAACGCTGGTGTGCCTTGGATGTTGAGTTCCTTGGCTGCCTCATAGTTGCCTTCAATTACACTACGAACATCTTTATCCTCTTCTGCTTTTTTGATGATGTCTTCACCAAAACCGAGTGATTTGACGATTGACTTCAATGAAGCAGGGTCAACATTTCTCTTTGCAACTGCAACATAATAGTCAGCAAATTTCTTTTGGTTAACTTTGTAGATGTAGACACCAATTTGTGCCGCTGTTAATGATTGCTGCGACAAGATTGGTAAGTCGGCCAAGACAACTTTAACATCTTTGTCTTCTTTTATCAATTTTTCCAATTCCATAGCCTCTCTTTTGCAGTGTCCGCAAGCATAGTCAAAGAATTCAACCACAACTTTTGAACCATTTTTATTTCCAAGGACTGGATTGCCTTCTTTTGTAGCCATCTTTTTAGCCATTTCAGGACCTTTTTTTGTAGCTAATTCTTGTGCTTCTCTTTGTGCTTTTTCCTGTTTTTCTTTCATGCCTTTTTCAATAGGTTTAATTATAATATCAACATCTTTTTCAACTGCACTTCTAATGTTTGATGCAATTGTTACTTTATTAACAACAAAAGACACGATTGCAGAAATCAAAACAACAACCAAAACGTTTTTAACATTGCTGTTTTTTGGATCCAATATTTTTTTCAAAGCTTTTTTCACCATAAATAAAAATCGCCACCTTGAAATTCTCTAAAAAATAATTGTCAAGTTTTTTACTTCCACACAGAAAAAAAGCGTAAAAACTGCTACAAAATTTATGACAATGAACTTTAATTATATCTACCAAAATGGCTCATTTGAGGAGCAAATAAATGGGAATTTTGACAAAATTGATAAGCTTGAAACTCTGTCTGTGGCGTCCAGAATAGACGACCATGAGGATGCGGAGACAGGAAAATTGTATCTTATAGACGAAAATGAAGATGAATTGTTGGCAGACAAGGAGGGACAAATTGTATGGTATGACACCAATTTAGGGTGGCAGTTTTATGAGCCCACAACTGGTAAAATTGCGTATTTGCAGGATGAGGGAAAGTTCTACTATTTTGATGGCACAGCATGGCAAGAATTTAGCACCGGTGGCGCAAGCCAAGTAATTTCAGGTGGTTCAGGAAACATTGATTTGAGTGGATACATGCAAAAGGCAAGCAACCTTAATGACCTGTCTAACAAAGAAACAGCGCGGAGCAACTTGAATGTATATTCCAAGAGCGAGACATACACGAAGAGCGAGGTTGACGACATGATTGATGACATTGAAGATGACATTGCAAACATTCAACCGACAGATTTGAGTAATTATTATAATAAGGCAGAAACATACAGTAAAACAGAGGTTAATACATTGATTGCAAATATTCCATCTGGTGGTAGTGGTGGAGGAGTAATAAGTGCATCTTCAAACGTGGTTGGAGATTATAAAATGTCCGCACAAACTGCCGATCATGACAACTGGTTTATTTGCAATGGAAGGGCGATTAGCAGAACAGAATATTCGGAACTTTTTGCACTTATTGGCACATCATTTGGCGTAGGCGATAGTTCTACAACATTTAACCTTCCAGATTTCAGGAACAAAACCATGTGGGGTGCAGACGGCAATTTGAACTCTACTTTAGCTGCTGGATTGCCGAATATTACTGGTAGCTTACAACCTGGAGGAATAAGTGGATTAACTTATTCAACAGGAATTTCTTATGTTGATGGATGTTTTTCATCATCACAAGCCGAAAGTGGTAATACCATGAAATCAACTGGTGCTGCAAATGCTAACTGTATTAAGAAAGCCATTTTCGACGCATCAGAAAGTAATCAAATCTACGGAAATAGCACAACGGTTCAACCACCTGCGATTTGTGTGAATGTGTTTATTTTGGTGAGGTAGGCGCGAACACCGTAGTTTTCTGCGCCAAGAGATTTAAGAGAAATAAGTGTTTTTAAAAATAAGTGTTTTTTTTCTGCGCGGCCGCAGGCCTTGACTTGTCAAGGGCGGAGGCGGTCGGCA
>CAMNMI010000045.1 GCA_946544555.1 uncultured Rickettsiales bacterium | reverse complement strand
CCGTATTTTTCTGATTCAATCTTAACTTGGTCTCATTTAAGTGCAGCCGGGCTTCTTGAAGAGAAATATTCCAGCCTCTGCAAGAGTTTAACCTCATTAAATGCAACTGATTGTTTTGAAGTTGGTTACAATTTACCAAGAGTAACGAATGGAACAGGTAAAAAACCAGTATATTTATTTAGAAGTTTGCCAAAAGAACATTATACAGATACTTGCGCAGGTAATGAATACACATATGGATTGCTTGTTAAACAAAAGGTTTATAATCATGTTGTTTTAGAAATCGTTGATTATTCAATGCAAGTATATCAACATTTCAATGATTCTTATGGGTGCATTAGATCTGGCGGGGGTGCTGGTAGAAGATGGCAAGCGGCAAACGGTGGAATAAATGCGCAAAGGCTTGCAGAAATTGACATCAAAATTGATGATGGTTTTCCATTAACTGGAAATGTAGCAGCTCAAAATGCCGCTGTAGGAAGTACATTAAATATCAGCTTATCTCATCCATGTGTAAAAGTTACAACTGCAAGCTATACATGCAAGGCGAATGAAATCCGCGGTCAACTTCAACCAAATATTCTTAACAATCCAGCCAGTTTGGCCGGAATAAACATGTATAACGGAACAGACGAAAAAGCACTTTGTATTGGAGTGTTTGCAATGCCACAGTTTTGATTATGACAGAAGGAGGTGAAAATAAGGTTGAAAAACCAAGCAAACTTGATATTATGATTGCCAATATGATGAATAAAATATTCAGAAAAAGGTTGTTGCTGCACGCATTGAGGACAGGTGAAGTGCCAAAGTTTCGCCGCATATCTCGTCATGACCGCCGAGCAATGATGTCCCAAGCAAAGCACAAAAAGTCATTCACGCTCGTGGAATTGTCAATCGTGTTGTCAATTTTGGGAATACTTATCTCTGGTTTGTTGGCTGGAAAAAAGCTCATTGCTAATTCAGAAGTCGCCGCAACAATCAAGCAGATTGAAATCTACCGCAAAGCAATCAACACATTCTACCAGACATATGGCTACCTTCCAGGGGACTTTCCAAACGCACAATATCAACTTGCTCCAAAGGGCTATGAAACAAAAACACCAGCTGAACTTGTCTCATTGATAAGCTCAAATCGCTCAATGGCAGACAAAATCCCTATCAATGGCGAAGGTCGCGGAAAGGTCTTCCAGTGTATTAGAAAGTTAAATAACACAGCCAATTATTATAGTGAGGGTTTTGGTGTGTGGTCACATTTGAGTGCAGCCGGACTAATTGACAAACAATATTCAAATTTGTGTAAAACGGTCACATCGGCTGTAACGGCGCAATGTGTTGAGCCGGGATATAACATGCCAGAATATGAATATGGTTCTGGAAGCGGTGTATATTACTTCACCAACTTGATGCATGGCATTACAAATAGTAGCGCAACTCCAAGGTGGGGATTGATTGCAGATAGTTTGAGAACGGATATTGATGCAAACAAACACCACGCACTTGTGCTTGCATCTTTCAATGATTATGTTGCAACTAGCGCACAAGGCGGTGTAAATGAAGAACTTTGTGGCCCATTGACGTATGTTCCATCATATTTATTGCCACTAAAAGGTGTTGTTCCTGTTGAAACGATGAATGCCATTGATGCCAAAATTGATGATGGCTTTCCGTTGACTGGGCATGTATTTGGCGTGAATGAAGCATCAAGTTATACATGGAATATAAATAGCCAACCAAGATGCGCAAACACAAATGAAGTTGCTATGTATAGTGCATTAACAGCAACCCAGCTTCAAGATGCAAATTTCAAAAAATTGAATGCTTATCGCACACATGATACGTCAGCAAATTGCATTGGAGTGTTTAGCTTTTCGGAGTTTTAGGTAGGTTGCGCGGCCGCAGGCCGTGGCTTGTGATTTTGGCAATTAATGTTGCGCTGTGCGGAGCGAGTTTGGCCGATGAGCGTAGCCCGAGCGGAGCGAGGGCGGAAGAGCGAGGAGGTTAAAAACCGCGAGGGCGTGGCCGCGGGCGGCGCAACAAATATCTTGCAAATAAAATCTATTTATATTTTATCAGTTTGATGATTGGCAAAAGCGAGTTCTTACAGCAAGTCCAAAAAGATAATCCAGGGTTTGGACTGGAAAAAATTGCTGAGGCATACGACTTTTGCTGTGAAGCTCACAAGGAGCAGAAGAGGAAGTCAGGCGAGCCATATGCAGTGCATCCGATTTCAGTGGCGCTGGAAGTTTCAAAGATAAATATTGACGAGAATTCTGTCATCGCTGCACTTTTGCATGATGTCGTGGAGGACACTAAATACACCGCAAAAGACATTGAAACGCGCTTCTCAAAGGACGTGAGGAACATTGTTGAAGGAGTTACGAAGTTTGAGAAAATCCAGTTTCAAGAGAAGCAAGCGCGGCAGGTTGAGAACTTCCGTAAGCTGTTTTTGGCCATGTCAAAGGACATCCGAGTGCTAATTGTAAAGCTGTGCGACAGGGTGCATAACATGCGGACGCTGGAATTTCAAAAGCCAGAAAAGCAGAAGACAATCGCGCTGGAAACGCTGGAAATTTATGCTCCGCTGGCGGAAAGAATTGGCTTGCAACGTATCAAAAATGAGCTACAAGATTTGTCATTTCGTATTTTAAAACCAGATGAATATGCTGAAATAGTGCAGAAAATTGGCAAATTGAAAATGGATTTTGACAGCTCACACGCGATTGAGGACATCATAAAAGAGCTACAAGACAGCATGCAAAGGCACAACGTTGATGCGCAGGTTTTTGGCCGTGAGAAAACTCCTTACTCTGTTTGGAGGAAGATGCACAAGAACGACATCGCTTTTGAAGAGGTCTCAGACATCATTGCATTTCGCATTATTGTTGATACAAAGGAGGATTGCTACCGCGCGCTGGGCGCCATCCACACTGATTACAACGCAATTCCGGGCAAATTCAAGGACTATATTAGCATCCCAAAAAGCAATGGTTATAGCTCTCTGCACACTAAAATCATGGGGCCGCGCGGCAGAATTGTTGACATTCAAATTCGCACAAAAGCCATGCATGACGAGGATGAGTTTGGTCTAGCATCGCACTGGAAATACAAACAGGGCATAACCACGGACAACAAGCTAAAATACTTGCGTGCCTCGTGGATAAATAGGGTGCTGAATATCCTCCAAGAGAGCAACCAGAATAATGTTTTGTCCGATGCAAAGACAGAGATTTCAGAGAACCACATCATCGTTTTTACGCACGATGGCTACGTTGTGGAGCTCCCCGGGCGCGCGACCGTGCTTGATTTTGCCTTTGCGATTGACACTGATAGCGGCGTGTATTTTGATTACGCAGTCGTCAACGGCCAGCATGTTGGCATTGATTATATTCTCCACAATGGAGACAAAGTGACAATTTGCAAGTCAGAGAAGCCACAAGTCAACCGCGTTTGGTTGAACTACACAATCACCGGCAAAGCGCGCAATGAGATAATCAGCAGGTTATCATAATCGTTGCTTGACGACTTCAAAAATCTGTTTTTCAATATCTTCTGGTGCTCTCATGCCATCAATTTTGACAATTCTGTCTTTGTTTTCATCAGCCAATTTGTGATAAACATCCAGTATTTTCTGCATGTGCTCGGTTTCAAGTTCATCGTATTTTTTGTAGCCCTCGTTGGCCGTTGACGAGTAAATCAGTGGTGCCAAGCGCTCTTCCGACTCGCGCACGGTTATATCCATCATGAATGTCAAGTCGGGCATCAGGCCACCAATTTTGTTATGCAATGCCCTGACGAAGTCAGCATTTTTCCACTCATAGCAACATTGATAGGCATATGACGAGTCAACATATCTGTCGCAGATGACGATTTTACCAGCTTCCAAAGCGGGCTGGACGAGCTTAATAATGTGTTCGTTGCGTGCTGCATATAGCAAAAACAGCTCTGTCAACTTGGAAATCTCCTTTGTCTCAACAATCAATTTGCGGAGCTTCATACAAAACTCCCCACCACCACCGGGCTCTTTTGTCAGCAAAACATCGCGCCCAAGTTTTTGAAGATTGTCAGCCAGCAACCGTGCTTGCGTGCTTTTACCAGAGCCATTTATTCCTTCAAATGTTATAAACATAAAAGCAAAAGTGGTGCCTACGGCCGGACTTGAACCGGCATGAAGTTTAACCTTCGAGGGATTTTAAGTCCCTTGTGTCTACCAATTCCACCACGCAGGCGAGACCACACGCCACTGTTGAAGGAGAAAAATAAGATGCAAGGGTTATTTCACGTCTTCCATGATATACATCATATTACAGCCATATTTCAAATTCGTTGATGCATGATAAATAGATTTTTGAATATCACCAACAAGCTGGTCATAACAAACTGCTTTTTTTGTTTCATTATCGTCTTTTATCAAACTATAACCAGCTTTTAATGCTAATAATCTACCGCTTCCCGGCCTGCCATCATCTATCTTGGCATCCAATTCACTTGTCATTTTTGCACTTAAAGTTGCGCTGTTTTGGTCAATACTATGCCACCCATTATGGCTTTTATCCAAAAACGTGAATATTGCATTGTGATTTACTAATGATTTCCGATAAACTTCATATCCAGATTGAATTGTTTCCGTTGGCCCCAAACCTCTAAAATAAATTTCTACATCTGGGTTAAAACTTGCCCGAGCCTCATGTATATTTGTATATCCAGCGGCTCTACCAAGCAAATTACCATCCCATTGAATTATGCAAGCGTAAGTATCAGTAAGCCAATCCCCGCTCTCATAACGCATGCTGTCTTGATTTATTAACCCAGCTTTTTTAAGCTGAATCATTGAATTGTATTGCGGAATTCCCATACATGATACAACTTTTTTACTGATAGATCTTGTCACTGTATGTTTAGCGCACCATGTTTGGTTATCATATTTGACATCACATGATTTTTCTGGATACACACCGCAAGTGTTTCTATGTGCATTACTACAAGCGCACCCACTAAACTCCGCATGCTTTATACACGTCTTATAATCCAAATTCCCCGGCACCACTCTATACGTATCATAAAACTGATGAAACGCTTTCTCATAGTAATCAAACTCAAAGATAATTCTTTGAATTTTAGCACGGTCAACAATTTGACGACCAACTAATAAAGATCCTACAAGAAGTGATAATATTAATAATACAATAGATAACTCTATAAGAGTAAAAGATTTTTTAAATTTAAGAGATGATGCAAAGTTTAAATTACTCTCTCTCTCTCTCTCTCGCTGCGCGAAGAGATAATATCAATATAATAATTAATAAGTTTCATATAAACAAAATAGCTATTAAACAAAGAGAGTATAGATGAAAGAGAGATAAATGTCAAGAGTGTTTGAAATGTGCTTGACAATAAAAAAAACTGTTTATCAACTGACCAAGTATGATGCCAAAATTGAAGAAAATGCGCAAACTTCGTGCGGGTAATAAGGCCAAAAATAGCGTCAAAAAGAGCAATTACAAGTTGAAAGTTAAATCATCGGCAAAAAAAAGATTTTCGCTCACCGCCACTGGTTTAGTGAAAGCAACACAGGCAAATAAGCGACACAATATGCGCAAACGCTCTGCAAGACAGATACGCGAACAAAGAGGAACAACAATTTTGGTTGAGGACGCACCAATGTTGATGAAAGTGTGTAATTTGAAATTACATTAAGTTTTAGAATTTTTATATGGCAAGAGTAAAGAGAGGTTTAACAAGTCATCAAAGACACAAAAAGATATTGAAGATGGCAAAGGGGTATCAAGGCCGCAACAGCACTTGTTACCGCATTGCAAAGCAGAAAGTTCAAAAGGCATTGCAGTATAATTATCGCGATCGCCGTGTCCGCAGAAGAGAGTTTCGCTCGTTGTGGATTGTCCGCTTGAATGCTGCACTCCGTGAAATGGGCTTGAAATACTCAACGTTCATTGACAAAATGCACAAAGCTGGCGTGTTGATAAACAGAAAAATGTTGGCCGACTTGGCAGTCAACGAACCATCGGTTTTCAAGGCAGTTGTTGAAAAAGTAAAATAGCATGGAAGTCAATGCTAAAAATCTAACAGTTGATGTCTATTTTCGCGGGCTTGCTGGCCGAATTGAAGGCAAGTATTTCAATCATCCAAAAAGGGGCAGTCCGGCTGTGTTGATTTTGCCGCCTGACCCTCGCTACGGTGGCGACTTGAATAATGTTATCGTTCGAAAGATAGAGGAAGTTTTCATCAAGTGCGAGTTCACAGTTTTGAGAATTAACTACCGCGGAGTTAAACATAGCGATGGTGTTTTCAATGACAAGGAAGATGCTATTTACGATGCTTCGGTTGCTCTTGACTGGTTGCAGGAGCAAAACCCAGATGCCTCGCATTTTTGGATTGCCGGCTATTCATTTGGAGCGTGGGTATCTACAAATGTGATGATTAGACGTCCAGAGATTGAAACTTTTGTGCTTGTTTCACCACTTGCAAACAGGTATAACTACACATTTTTGTATCCATGTCTCTGTCCGGGGCTTGTAATTACTGGCAATCAGGACAATTTCACGCCGTTGGAAGATGTTGAAAAAATGGTCTACCACATGAACGAGTCAGCACTGAATATCACGACTTTGTCGGTTATTGATGGTGCGGATCATCTCTACAAAGATCGCCGCGAGCAAATGGCGCAGGAGCTTGAAAACTACATCAACATCAAATTGGCGACACGTATTGCGCAACCAGTTCGCAAAAAGCGCCGTAAAAGAAAGAGAAAAGACAGCATTATTTGATTTTTTCCAGTTCTGTCGCAGGAATGACGCGGGTTTTACCATCTTCCAGTTTCACCTCGCAGAATTTTCCATACATCCCTTTGATTGTTCCGGTGCCGAATTTTGCGTGTCCCACCTTGTCGCCAATGGCAAAACTCTCGTTTTCTTCCTCCTCAATTCTGACATATTTGTTCGTTTGTTTGAGCTGAATGCCCTCATCTTGCCAAGATTTTTTGTAGCCAGAATTGATTTTCATGCTCGCCTCTCTGTCGCGTGTTGAGCTCCGCAGTTTGCCATATCCACTGGAAACATTTCTATTAACAGTATTACTTCTTATAGAATTACTACGTGTAGTATTACTATTAATAGAATTTCTATATGTAGAATTATCCTCAACTTTTATC
>CAMNMI010000044.1 GCA_946544555.1 uncultured Rickettsiales bacterium | reverse complement strand
AAATGAGATGTATGTTAAAAACGTTTATTCGACTAATAAAGAAAATTTAGATGTTTTACGAATATTGCAAGAAAAATGTCAACCAAAAACACCATCAAGCTTTCTCGATACAAATTATATGGAATATGCATCTGAGCCACATTATGGTAAGAGGTATGCTTGGTTAAAGTATGATAAAAGCGAAGGATTAAATATAGATATTAAAATTCCTGATAACATTAAACACTTTACATCGGATATTTATGTTCATGGTAGTAAAAACACAAGAAGCATGGTTGGAAATGATGGGGAGGGCATATATGGGATTATTAAAGACCATTTTGAAAGAATAAAAGATGAGGACTTTCAAAGATTGTCAAGTTGTTATATTAAGAGTGGAGCATGCCGAGGTGCCTATCATGATGGAATGACGACTATTTTTGATGAGATACAAAAGAAACTAAAACGATGCAAAGGTAATGTGCCAAAATGCTTTGTTTCATTGGTTAAAAAGGAATATACAATGATTGACGGCAAATGTATAGATAAAAATGGCAAACTTTGCGGTGTAAAAAAAATACCATTATCACATAACAAAAAGAAACCGACAATATACGAAGAATTGTGTAAAAACAAAGACAAATATTTTGACTATTATTATGTCACCAAAGATAAAATCTATAAAGTTCCACATGAATTGGTGCATAATAGGGTGAGGCTAATTGACGAGGGGAAGTTTAATGATGTACTGGACAAAGCCATAAAAGGCCAATTCTGTAATATTGATATTAATGAAGATGTTTGTCCTGAAAAGAATGAAAAAAAATACGGTATTGTCAATAAGAGGGAAAAATTCAAAGAATTTTATGACTGCAAAAAGAAAAAAGAGCAAGAAAAGAATAGACTATTAAAAAGTTTGAGAAATGCTGCTCCAAAAGAATTAAGGGATTTTTATTAAACTATGCTCTTCGACACGCACTGCCATTTGAATTATCACACGGATGATGAGTTGACTCGCATCATCAAAAATGCAAAGGATTTTGGCCTGCGGTATATCATGCATGCGGGTGCACGACCAGATGAGATTGACAGGGAAATTGAAATTTGCAATGCGTTTAGCGATGACGAGCTGACAATCAAATGCGGATTTGCATGTCATCCTGAGGAGGTAAAAAACTTTGGCGTGATAGCTGTGGAAGAGCTCAAAACCATTGCAACAAAGGATAAAAACATCATTGCAATTGGCGAGACTGGGCTTGACACGCATATTCAAGAAAATGAAGAATTTTTGAGCGATCAAATTAAAAGTTTTGAAAATCATATTGCAGCGGCGCTTGAATTAGATTTGCCAATAATCATCCACTCGCGGGCTGAAAAAGCGGTCGTACAGGCAGTAGAGATGATACAGTTTTATGCCAAGGAGCGCAACTTCCGCGCGGTGCTGCATAGCTACACTGGCGACATTGACAATGCCAAGCGCGCCCTTGACTGCGGAGTTTATATCTCGTTCAATGGTATTGCAACATTCAAAAACGCGCATGAAGTAAGAGACATTGCTAAAATTGTGCCACGCGAACTAATGCTTGTAGAGACGGACGCGCCGTTTTTGTCTCCCGTTCCAGTGCGCGGAAAGCCATGTGAGACAGGATTTGTCTACCACACGGCCAAATTTTTGAGCCAATTCCTTGACATTAACTTTGATGCCTTCTGCGCCCAAACTACAAAAAATGGGAGAAAATTGTTTAGGATTTAGGACTTATCATGTTTGATATTGTATGAGCTTCTGCAAGTTTTACTTCACTTCCAGCAACTTCTCTCCTGGTTTCCATCCGCAAGGTGTAAGTCCATCCGTTTGAAGGGCGCTCAGCACACGCAAAACTTCGTCAACATTACGCCCAACCTTTCCATCTGTCACAGAAGCAAACTTGATAAGACCTTCTGGATTGACGATAAATGTAGCACGGTCAGCAACTCCATCTGCGTTCAGCACACCAAGTGCAGTTGAGAGCTCATGTTTTATATCACTCAACATTGGGAATTTTACATTTTCATTCAACAATTTGTTATCCTGATGCCAAGCCAAGTGGGAATAAACATTGTCAACACTGCATCCAAGCACCGCACAGTTGTGTTTTTTGAATTCTTCCTCTTTACGACCAAACTCTGCAATTTCAGTAGGACAAACAAATGTAAAATCTGCCGGCCAGAAGAAAACACAATACCATTTCCCTTCGTAGTCCTTATTGCTGATTACCTTGAATGCATCAAAAGATTTTGGATTAACCATTGCATTTAGTGCAAAGTCAGGCATTTTGTCGTTGATTGAAAGCATATAAAATCAACTAACAGGAGAATAGCAGTTTTATTTGTCAAGTGAAGATTTTTGTCTTCCCTCTCAACAAAACTACTCATATCCATCAATCATGACCCACTTAGATATATCATTTCCTGAGGAATTAGTTAGCATGTTTGACAGAACGATGGAGTTTTCAACGTGTATCGCAGACATAAAAAATAGGCAGATATCGGCGCAGAATAACTGGTTCGCGCCACGATTGCGTTATAATCTCAATCACAAGTTTTGCTCGTGCGAGGCTTTTGCAAAGGTGCAGACACTGTTTATGCTTTGCAATGGGCGGGCATGTGCGTTTGATTTCCTTGATGTGCGAGACAACCACATTGATAACCAGTTTTTATGCACCGCAGACGGCGAGCAGGCGAAGTTTCAAATCTACAAGAATTATGCATATGAAAGTTATTCTTTCAAGCGCGCCGTGTATAATGTCTCTAATGCAATTGTTTTTGTAGATGGAAATGCCATTTCTTCTGATAATTACACAATCCAAAATGGACTTATTACATTTGGCGAAGAACATATTCCATCCAATGGAAGCGTGATAAGCATAACGGCAGATTTCATGGTGCACGTACATTTTTGCAGTGATGAATTGAAATTCCAGCCACGTAGTTTTAATAAGGTGGAAATTGACGAGCTCGCTCTGGAAGAAGTGGTTTTATAGTATCTTTATGTTTATACCAAACGCACAAAACGACAATGCCAAGTTTTATCTGATTGACTTTGCAACAAATGCCGAGACCATCAGCTTTACATCTTGCGACAAAAATGTTGTTTTTAATGATAAGATATACAAAAGCTGCCAGTTTATTGATGACATGTCTTTCAATGATTTGGAGAGGATTGATAATATAACAATTCGGTTCATCAACAAGGATAATATTGAATTGGAACGGCTCTTGAATGCCAAAATTGTAGTATATTTGGCGGCCATTGATGCAAGAAATCATGTTATGGATGCGGATAATATCATCTGTCAAAATATCGTAGCAATATTCAGTGGGTTTGTAGATAATATCACTGCAAATGGAGTTTTGTTGGAGATTACTGTTAGTTCCAATGTCGCCAAGTTGAATTATTCAAATAGCTCGTTATTTTCACCAATCTGTCGTGAGTGTTTGGGAAGTGCAAAGTGCGGAGTTGATTTAAATCAATACAAGGCAAGTGGAACTGTATCACACATTATTTCCCAAGATTGTATTATAGGAAATCACAGAGAAAATAGGAATGTGCCTGTTGGATATTATAAATATGGAACAATCAAGTTTGTAAGTGGCAAGCTACGCGGAATTACCATGCAAATCAAGGATGAAGTTGATGGCAAGGTTTATCTCCTGAGAAATACAAAACTAATTGAAATTGGCGATAGTTATGAAATCTTTGCCGGTTGCAACAAAACTTTGAGTGTTTGTAAAAATAAGTTTAATAATGTGGTGAATTTTCGTGGTGAGCCGTATATTAATATAATTTAGTGTTGCGCTGCCCGAGGCCACGCCCTCGCGGTTTTTCACCTCCTCGCTCTATCCGCCCTCGCTCCGCTCGGGCTCCGCTCGGATGGAAAAACCCGCTCCGTCCAGCGCAACAAAATTTCATTCAAAAGAGTATTGTAATTTCACAAAGGAAAAAAGTAAAAAAAATTAGTAATAGCGATACCCTCCGCAACGCTTGCATCTTGCATCGTTGCAAGTGTTTAAGTCATAGTGTTTTGTCAATCTTCTGTTGACAGATTGGTTGTTGATTTCCTTTTCAGGATAATTTTCATATTGTTGATTGAAATCTTCCTGACAATATTGTTGTGGTGGGTCATTGCCCATTGACCAATCTTGATAATTCCTTGTATTGTCAATATAATTCTCGTTATTATAATTTACCTCTTCTCTATCTGCACTATATCCTACGCTTTCACTTTGATAACCATTCTTGCGTTGATTGTTTGCTTCCGTTACATTGTTGATATTGTCATATGATTGGTTGTAAAGCTCATTTTCGTTTGTCTTATTGCTGTTTTTGTTATTATTTTCTGTAAAACTTTGTTGTTCGGATGAATTATATTGATTTTCGTTTGTTTCTGAATAGTTATCTGTAAAATTTTCATTTTTCGAAAAGCTATTTTTGGTGCTTGCATATGTTTCTTCCATGTTCTCCTCTTCATCATCACTGTATGAACTATTCCGATTGACACGTTGCCCGTGGTGGACATCCTGTGTCTCCTCCTCCTCTTCGTCATCATCCAATGCATCATTTTGCACATAAGATTTACGTTTTTCTTGATTATCATAATTTTCTTGCCCTATCTCCTCTTCCTCTTCATTTTCTTGTTGCTGACCTTTTTGATTTCGTTTTTGATGTTGTTTATTTGAAGCTTGTTGCTCTTCATATTGCTGCTCTTCGTAATTAGTATTTTGCTTATTTGTGTTGATATTTTCAAAACTGTTTTTGACGGAATTCAAATTATTCTGTTGGAGTGTCGGCTGTTCTGCTTTTATTAGATTATCTATATGACTTGGTGGTTTGCCATTCTTGTTGGCCTTTTCATTTTTTTTCTTTTTATTTGCTGTCACCGCTTGTTTAATGAGATAATACGTGCCAAATATCAAAGGACATATTATTATGAGACATATTTGTATTGTTTTGGCACCATTAGCTTTTTCTTCAGGAGTAAGTTCTTGTTTTTCGCTTTTTTTCTTATCTTTGCCATTATCCTTTTTATCCTTGTCATTATCTTTATGACCTGTGAATAAATTAGCTATCCAGCCCATGCCGGACATGCTACTAAATTATGGTTAATAGTCAATTTTTAATCATTTTTCAACAGAAAATGTTGACTAAAACAATAGCATTTATCCCCGGACACAACAATGTGATCTATCAGTTCTACACCAATGCTTCGCAGAGATCGTCTTATTTTATGTGTCGTATCTACATCAGTTTGTGATGGAGTAATCTCTCCTGATGGATGATTATGTATTAAAACAACATTGCAAGAATGCAGTTCAATAGCATTTTGTATTATTCCACGAACATGTAAAATCACCTCATTGACATTTTCTATACCATATTTTTTGTCTTTGATTAGTCGCATTTTGTTATCAAGGAACAGAACATGAAATTCCTCCTCTGGCAACGATCCAATTTTAACTTTACAGTATTTCAATAATTCTCCCGGGTTATTCATTACAGTCCGTTTTTCTATCTCATTTTGCAATATTCTTGTCACGATTTCATTGCACAATGAAAAAGCATATTTCAGATTTTCACCATTAACATTATTTTGGTTTAATTGTCGTATTGGTGCATTATAGACATTTCGTAAATTGCCGAAGACATTAATTAGAGAATAAGCCGTTTCCTTGGTATCTGCACGAGGAATAATTGTAAAAAGGAGCAATTCCAATAACTCTGTGTCAGTAGCCATGCTTGGTGCCCGCATAAACCTATCTCTGGCCCTTTGCCTATGTCCCGCATGATAACTTTTGAATTTATTTTTTACCAATAGTTGAGTATTATCTGAAGTTTGTTTCACGTCATCATTTCCATTACTCCCAAACACACTTTCATAAAGATTGTCATTGTTTGATGAACGATTTTCAGAATTCAAAACATTTTCGTATTGCACTTCATCAGCATCGCGCGTCTCTATATCTACAAGAATATTACTAAATCCATCAAAATTTGTTCTATCGTTTTGTTTCTTCATTTTGTCAATTATAGCACCTTTGGCACCACAAAAAACGTTTCCTGCCCATCTGTTTCTTTTTCGGTTGCATTTGCAAAGATGTCTGCCGTTTCTTTTGCCACGACATCATCATTTGATATGTATCTTGCACTATCGCCAAGCGTATTATACATTGGCTCAACGCCTTCAATATTGACCTCCTTCAAAATCTGTTGCCATTCTATAATGCGTGCAACATCCTTGACGAGCTCTTCGTCAACATGCTTGAGCCCTGCTGCTTTGAATATTTTTGTTAAATCTTTGTTTTCCATATTACACGCACAAAATCAATCAAAAATTAATTTATCTTTTAGTAAAGTTATCAAAATAAATGTCAATATTTCCAAAAACTATCAACAAATCCGAGTTGATTTTTCATTTTGTTCAAGACAGAAGCGCCACTTTCTTTGGTTGCATATGGCCCCACGCGGACTTTACTCATGCCTCCTTCGTTTAAAATACTTACATTGCTAATACCGTTTGCTTTCAGCTTTGCAACCTGCGACAACGCCACTTCTTCACGGCTATAACATCCTGCTTGGATATAATATTGTCCTATTGCCTTTGTATATGTATTTGTCTGTGCTGACTGCGCTTGTTGTTGTGTTTTTACTTGTTGCGGCGCAACATAACTGCCATGGATATTTGTTGTATTAGGTGCCTTTGTTGATGCAGAATATACCACTTGCTGCCTATTGTTATTTTGTGCTTGTTGTGGGTTTTCAACATATTGCCAATCACCTTTTTTTACACTCGCAACCGTTGTTGTTTTTTGTTGTGCAGTTTTGGCCTTTTGTTTTGTTATGGCAATCTGTTTGTTTGCATCCCATGCTTGGCCTTCTTCTAAATTATTTCTTGACTTTTGGCTTTTTTTAAATGACTGATTGATTGCCATTTCCAAGTCAGCATCACTACGGAATTCATCGCTCACAGTGGGTGTTCTGTTTGGAGCATAAAATCTGCCTCTTGACTTATCATTTGAGCTACTACATGCACTGATAACTGACAAAATAAGCGATAAACAAAAAAAATGCTTTACTAACAACTTCATACGCTATCACTGTAAAACGGGTTTTATTGATTGCAAGAGGAAATTTTGTTGCGCAGGCGCGGAGCGCGTTTGGCCGACGAGCGGAGCGAGGGGGAGCGTAGCGGTGCCAAACGGCGAGGGCGTGGCCTCGGGCGGCGCA
>CAMNMI010000043.1 GCA_946544555.1 uncultured Rickettsiales bacterium | reverse complement strand
CTTGTCTCCTCGCCAATGGTGAATTTTGGAGCATATCATTTCAATGCGCTGGCATGTTGTGCGATTACGGCCTCGCATAATCCGAAGGAGTATAACGGGTTCAAGTTTGACTACAAAAATGCTCCGTTTTTTGATGAGAAAATCCAAGAATTGCAGCGCATTGCGGATGACTGCGCAGTTGCGAACAACAAAGGCAAAGTTGAAACGGCCGACATTGAAGAGGCATATTTACGGCATTTGATGGAGAATTTCACGTTCAATGCGGACAGAAAAATAAGAGTTTGTTTTGATTGTGGAAATGGTGCTACTGGGCGGGTTGTGGAGAAGCTTGCCAAGATGCTTACGGAGCGGTTTGGCATGGATACAAAAGTCCTATTTTCAGAGATTGACGGCAATTTTCCAAACCACCATCCAGACCCAACCGTGCAAAAAAACATGAATGCGCTGGCTAAAATAGTAGTGGAGGAAGGATTTGATCTTGGCATTGGATTTGATGGTGATGGCGACAGAGTTGGCATCATTGACGAGACAGGCCGCTTACTCTACGGTGACGAGATTTTACTGCTCTTTGCAAAGGAGGTTTTAAAGTCAAGGCCGGGTGCTAAAATAGTTGGCGAAGTCAAGGCAAGCAAGGTGCTATATGACGGCATCCGTGCGGCTGGCGGAGAGGCAATAATGACAAAAATTGGCAACACTTACATACGCGCAAAAATGGATGAGGTTGGCGCTATTTTAGGTGGCGAGACATCAGGGCACATCTTCTTTGCAGACAACCTTGGCGGAGTTGATGACGGCATTGTTGCAGGGCTCAAAATGATTGCAATCTTGGCAGAAATATCCTCAAAAGGTCAGAAAATTTCAGATTTGGTGAAGAAAATTCCGCAAGTTTTTGCAACACACGACCTGAAATTACCTATTGATGAGGACGACAAGTTTGCAATTATTGACAGAATTTCGGCAATTTTGAGACATGATGGCCGCGATTTCATTGACATTGATGGAATAAGGATTGACACAAACAGCGGCTGGTGGATGTTGCGCGCAAGCAATACAAGCGCAGTTTTGACAGGCAGGTGCGAAAGTGATACGGCGGCTGGCTTGGAAAGCGTGAAAAAAGAGTTCTTGGAATACGTAAAAATGGGCGGATACGCGAAGGAGGTGAGCTTTGATGAGTGAGAATTTGCGCAATAACGAGCGGTATAGGAGCGGCCTGTTTGGCGAGCAACTGGCGATAGAACATCTGCAAAAAATTGGCTGCAAGCTACTAAAACAGCGCTATCGCACGGCCACGGCAGAAATTGACCTGATTTTTGAGGATGCGGCCACCAAGACAGTCATTTTTGTGGAAGTCAAACGGCGGAAAGAGTGCTATGACTACTCCAATGTCATTCAACCGAGCCAGTGGCGGCGCGTTGCGGAGGCCTCGCAAGAGTTCATTGCCGAGCATGAGGAGTTCTGTGACTATTTCGTGAGGTATGATGCATTCATTTATTTTACGACCTCAAAAAATTTTGTTTATATTGATAATGCGTATCAGGTGGATTGGTGAATGTTGCGCGGCGCGGAGCGAGTTTGTCCGTAGCGTAGCGGAGGGTTACAAACCGCGAGGGCGAGGCCTCGGGCGGCGCAACGACAATCAATAGCGTACTATCTTTGGCGTTGACCGTTGGAAATACTTTGCTCTCCACGCTGCGCCATAACCAATGCTTGGAAATATCCAACTTCATTAACCATATTCATATCCAGTTTGCCGTATTTTTGCAGCATCTGTTTTGCCACACGCGCTGTCCATTTGCCGATAATTGCATCCTGATTGAAACCCACAATGCGCTTCTTCGGACGAGATTTATTACGTCCACCAATGAACTGATTTTGCAGGTTTTGCATGCGTTCAGCCTCCCGCATTTGCTCGCGTTTTTTATCCTTTTTCTGCGACTGCTCGTCCTCGTGATATGAACTTTGTGGTTTGAAATATTCATCATCATCCTCGTCGTCCTCCAAGTCAAACACGGCCTGCATAACCATCTTCATAAGCCGCTTGAAGACAATATAATCAATAATTTTCACGACCAGTCGGAAGATACCGTAGAATATCAGTGCGCCAGCTAAAAAAGCACATGCATTGCCAATTCGTGTAGAAACAATAAATTCAAACAACTGCACGAGCATAAATTGGCGGGATATTATATCATATTTGTTATTTCTGTCAAATATAGCTATAATACAGCGGAAGTCCCTATATCTTGCAAATTAAAATTCCAATAACATGTTGCAAGCATGGACGAAAACAACAACCAAGGAAGTAATGTTAATGCGGGCGACAACTTGTTGGAGAAGCCAAAGGAGCAAGGAGTAGTTATGGCAAATATCTCGGCAGAAATGAAAGAATGCTACCTTTCCTATGCAATGAGCGTTATTGTCTCGCGTGCAATTCCTGATGTTCGTGATGGATTGAAGCCAGTGCATCGCCGTATTTTGTATGCCATGAACGAAATGGGATGCAACTGGAATAGACAAACCAAGAAGTCAGCTCGTATTGTTGGTGAGGTCATGGGTAAATATCACCCACATGGAGATGCTGCTATTTATGATGCCTTGGTGCGTATGGCGCAGGATTTCTCAATGGGTGTGCCACTCATCAACGGACAAGGTAATTTTGGTTCTATTGATAACGATGATCCAGCCGCAATGCGTTATACAGAGGCGCGATTGGCGAAGATTTCCCACACAATGATGCAGGATTTGGATAAGGAAACTGTTGATTTTGCACCAAATTATGATGGAACAGAGCAAGAGCCGTCAGTCATGCCTGCGATGTTCCCGAACATACTTGTCAACAGCACAGAAGGTATTGCAGTTGGTATGGCCACGAACATTCCGCCACACAATCTTGGAGAGGTTGTTACGGCATGTTTGGAGTATATCAAAAACCCTGAAATATCTCCACAAGAGCTTGTAAGGATTGTCCCGGGACCTGACTTCCCAACAGGAGGTGTAATTTTGAGCAGAAATCTTGCAAATCAAGCAATGTTGACTGGGCGTGGTTCCGTGCCGGTGCGCGGAAAAACTCATATTGAAGAGCTCAAAGGCGGCCGCGAGGCGATTGTTGTGGATGAAATTCCATACAATGTTATCAAGGTTGACATGGTGAAGAAGATTGCCGAACTTGTCAAGGATAAACGCATTGAAGGCATATCAAATATCAGAGATGAGAGTAATAAACATGGGATTAGAATTGTCATTGAATTAAAAAAAGACACATCAAGCGAGGTTGTGCTAAACCATCTTTACAAGCTAACGCAGTTGCAGTCATCATTTAGTGTCAACATGCTGGTTCTAAATAAAAACAGGCCAGAGTTGATGAATTTGCACAGCATCATCAAGACATTTATTGAATTCAGACAGGAGGTTGTCAGCAGGAGAACACTGTTTTTGCTGAACCAAGCCAGAGCAAGAGCACACTTGTTGATTGGTTTTCACGTTGCAGTTGATAATATTGACAAGGTGATTTCAATAATACGTTCATCACAGGATACACAAGAGGCAAAAGTGCGTTTGATGTCCGAAAAATGGGAGGCAAGTGAGAATGTCTGTCGCTTGATTGAACTGATTGCGGACAAAAACAACAAGGTTGTGGACGGCAAATTCAGCTTTACAGAGGTGCAGGTCAAGGCAATTCTTGAAATGAGGTTGTCAAAGTTGACTGGCCTTGAAAGAGAGAATTTGTCAAAGGAAATCTGTGAGCTCGGCGAGGCAATCACGGACTACTTGGAGACACTCCACAACAAGGCAAAGCTGATGGGAATAATCACAGATGAACTTGAAAAGATAAAGGAGGAATATGCAACTCCAAGAAAGACAGAAATAATGGATGGCGACTTAGGCGAGGTCAACATTGAAGATTTCATAGAGAAAAAAGACGTCCTTGTGTCAGTTAGCACAGGTGGATATATCAAGAGAACTGACTTGTCAAGCTATCGAAGCCAGCGCAGAGGTGGCAAGGGCAAGAAAGGCATGGAGACACTTGAAGATGATAGCGTGGCAAAGATATTTGTTTCTCACACGCACGCAGCGATTTTGTTCTTCACCAACAAAGGAAAAGTGTTCCGTATTAAGACATATCAACTGCCAGAGACGGCACCAAATGCCAAAGGGCGCGCGATTGTCAACTTCATAAAAATGGAGCCGGGAGACACTCTTGCGGAGACAATGCCACTGCCAGTTGACAGGGAAGAATGGAAGAATTACGATTTGATTTTTGCAACCAAGAAGGGTAATGTCCGCAGAAGCTCAATCAGTGATTTTGAGAACATAAATTCAAATGGTAAGATTGCAATTTCACTTGATGAAGATGACAAACTGATAAGCGTCCAGTTGGCAAAACACACTGATAACGTGTTGTTGGCGAGTAAAAACGGCATGGCGACAAGGTTTGAAGTTGCTGATTTACGTATTATCAAAAGCCGCACAAGTGATGGTGTGCGCGGAATGAACTTGGCTGACGGCGATGAGGTTGTGTCAATGTGTATCTTGTCCGGCAATGAAAATGACAGCGCCAAAAAAGACCAGTTCTTGTCAATAGATAAAGAGTTGCGATTGAAAATTTGGGAAAAGGGCTTCTCTGACTTGGAAATTCAGGCACAGCTTGCTGAAATCTGCAAAAAAGATGGCTTCACACTTGTCATTGATGAAATCAAAAAGATGATTGACGAGGAGCAAATGCTGTTGACAATCACCAGTGATGGCTTCGGCAAGCGCACATCGGCGTATGAATATCGCATCACAGGGCGCGGAGGCAAGGGAATTAGCAACATCAACTTGCAAGATGGCGCTTATGTAGTGATGACTGCGGTGGCCGACAACACCAAAGACATTATGATGATAACCGATAACGGCCAGTCAATACGTATTCCAGCAAACAACATCAGGGTGATTGGAAGGAACACAAAGGGTGTCAACGTGTTCACTCTAAAACCGGGTGAAAAGATTGCTTCGGCATCAATCTTGGAGAACGATGGCGGCGACAAGGACGGCGAGCAAGAATAAGTTTTAGTTTTTTAGCAATGAAGATTAGAAATTTGTTGTTTTTGACTTTGGCGTTCCTTGCTTATGAAAGTAGTGTTGCGCTGTCAGCCAATATTACAGAGGACAAGTATTATTACTACGTTAAGGGTGTGAAGGCCGAGGATATTTCCGCAAACGACAATGAAACCACAAAAAAAGTGGCATTGGATAATGTCAAGCGTCTTGCGATGGATGCTTTGCAGGAGAAGCTTGGTGAAAATCTTCAACTTGATGAAACCAATTTGAATAGCGCCATTGGTGGCTACAAAATTGTGGACGAGTATTACGACAAGGACTTTTATTCCATAGTGGCGGACTTCAATTTCAGTAAGATTGTCATAAATTCGTTCGTTAAGAACTCAAAAAAGAAGGATGTGAAATTGGCGAGTAATACCGTTGATGCAGTGGTTGTGCTGAAAGAAAAACGCAATATTATTGATGAGTTTGCAAAGTTCAGGGAGTATTTGCGGCAGGAGCAGATTGGTCATAATGTCTTAAAAATCCGTGGAAATGAGGTGCATATCAAGATTTACAAAGTCAGCGAGGGCACTATTTACGACACATTGAAAAAAATGAATTTAAATGGTAATATGTATATTGATAGGGACTAATTATGGCATTGGAAAAAACAAATATTATTATCTTGGGCGCAGGCATGGGAAGCCGCATGAAGTCAAAGTTGCCTAAGGTGCTCCACAAGGTGGCTGGAAAGACATTGATGGATCACTTGCTGTCATCCATTGACAAAATTGATATTCCAGTGAATGTGCTGTCAGTTTTGTCGCAGGATATATTGGATAACTTTTCGGCGCAACTGCCAAAGAGCAGGTATAGAAATTACGTAGTTCAGGAGAAACGCCTTGGCACAGGCCACGCAACAATGTGCGCGGTGGAGGACAAAAACTTTTGTACGACATATAAATATACTGGTATTTTCTATGCCGATGTGCCATTTGTTGAGCCAGAGACAATACAAAAACTCTACAAATTGCAGGAGCGTTATGACTTGGTAGTGCTCTGTTTTGAGGCTGCCGACCAGTCCCAGAAATATGGCAGAATGTATATCAAGCGCAATCATTTGCCAGTTGGAGATTTTGGCCGATTGAAGGAAATCCGTGAATTTATTGACATTGAAGGTGAAAAACCAACACTTTGCAACTCGGGAATAATGTTCGGAAAAACGGAGATTTTCGTGAAGTTGCTGTCAAAAATTCAGAACAAAAACAAGGCCAAGGAATACTATTTGACAGACATCATTGCGCTGGCAAACAAGGCAAAATATAGGGTTGCGACATTGCGTTGCGAGGAAAGCGAGATGCTTGGCATCAACTCACAAGAGGAGCTGGCAAACGCGGAGATGATATACCAAAAAAAGTTGAAGAAAAAGTTTTTCAACAATGGTGTAAGTTTTATCATGCCAGACACGATTTATCTCTCGCACGACACTGAAATAGGCACTGGGACAACCATTGAACCGCATGTTTTCTTGGGGACGGGCGTGAAAATTGGCAAGAACTGTCACATCAGAGCGGGTAGCTATTTAGAGGACACAACACTGAAAGATGGTAGCGACTTTGGCCCGATGTCGCGGGGGCGCGGGGGCGCTGTCATTGGTGAGAACGTTCATGTCGGCAACTTTGCTGAAATTAAGAACTCAACTGTCGGCAAGGGCACTAAAATAGGCCATGTGAGCTACACAGGAGACGCAACACTCGGAGAAAATGTCAACATCGGCGCAGGGATGATAATTTGCAACTATGATGGGGTGAAGAAATATCGCACAGACATCGGTAATAACGCGTTTGTAGGCTCAAACACGACAATTATTTCTCCATGCAAGATTGAAGACAACACTTTTGTAGCTGGCGGAAGCACAATCACAAAGCATGTCAAAGAGTATGATTTGGCCGTTGGTCGTGCAAAACAGGAAAACATTGAAGGTTGGGTGAAGAAACGCAATGTGGTGGAGAAAGATGGTAAGCAGAAATCAACGGGCAAGAAGGAAAAAGAGAAATAAACTCAACTTTTTGACAAAAATCCAATCTTGTAGTATATTCTCCAGAGTTTAGACCTTTGGATTTGTGAAAAATGATAATAATAAGATTAAAAGACAGGGATTTCGTGCTGGCAAGGATGGATATTTTAAAATACAAACTAACAATTTTAAGGAAGGTAATCGCACAAAAAATGGAACCGAAGTGTTTATCAAAAGACAAAAAACTATAAAACACAACGAAAATGAGATGTATGTTAAAAACGTTTATTCAACTAATAAAGAAAAT
>CAMNMI010000042.1 GCA_946544555.1 uncultured Rickettsiales bacterium | reverse complement strand
TTTTTTCTTTCATTTGTTGTTTTTCTGGTGTGTTGATGAGCGGTGGGCGGATGTATTTTTTGATGTCTTTTAATCCAACCAACAAACTTTTTTCTTTCCCTGATTTTAAATATAAGTAGATAATTTTATCTGATATTTTGCAATTTAATAAACTTAATAAAAACAACATTTCTTGTTTATTATTTGATGAAATACAATAATACCCATAATTTACTAAGACATCTTTTTTATCACAAAAGTAAAACCCATTTATATTATTATATCTCCACATGATTTTATATTGTGTTTTACAAACATCTTGATAATTTTGTGAGCCTTGTGCTATTTTTAATTTATTATTTTTATCATAAAATCTATAATTTTTTATCAAAAGATGGTTTTTTTTAGTTTTTGGTATGAGAAAACAATTTCCTTTTTCAAAATTTATAATCTTTTTGTTTTCAATATTGATATTACCATCAAACCAAAATCTCTTGCCAAATCTTTCTTCTGCAATGTCGTGTTGATAGTAGCATTTTATATCTTCGCTGTTTTGTTTGTAAGTTTCTATGAATTTTCCATCATCATCTGTGAATTTAGTAAAACTCCAATTCTTAACATTATCAATAAACTCTTGCTGTGGAATTTCTTTTTTTGTTGTGTCTGCAAGTTTAAATCCTTTGTTGTCGCTATTGCTATTTGCTTTGTAGGTGATGATTTTAACTTTATGGTCTTTTGGCGGTTCTGCTTTTTTAACTACAAATGTCAAATTTGATGTTGCGACCGCTTTGTTTTGCTTTGTTCCTCTGCC
Organism: uncultured Rickettsiales bacterium; assembly: GCA_946544555.1. Lineage (GTDB taxonomy): Bacteria > Pseudomonadota > Alphaproteobacteria > Rickettsiales > Deianiraeaceae > UBA4311. The sequence goes on along the minus strand of CAMNMI010000042.1, from coordinate 7,016 downwards.
AACAAATACATTATCCTCAAATATAATCAACTTTTCTATTGTTGTAAAGTTAGATAAATGATACCTTAAAACATCATTATCTCCACTAGACAAAATGGTTTGTGGAATAATATAACACATTTTACCATTCTTTTTTAGCAACGCCAAACCAAGAGCAATAAAGAAAGCATACAAACTTGGTTTTGGTGCATATTTTTTTCTATTATTTGGAATTGAATGAAGATTTACACCATACACATTGCCAAAATTTATGCTGTCATCTTTGTTTTTAATCTTTTTTGTAAATTCCATTCCTGCCTTGCAACAAGCATTGTAGTCATAATATGGTGGATTTGCTATAACAAAATCAAACCTGTCTCGTTTTCTATTTGGATTTTCTACCATTGAATTAAACAACTCAACCAAGTCGTTATTTACTCTCATAAAACTTGGATAATCAAGTGCGGTTTTGTCTAATATACTAAATAAATCTATTATCTTTTTTCTTTCGTTTGTTAAGCCAATTTCAAGAAATTCACTAATGCTGTCTTTTGTCTTAAAAAGTTTGAATTTGTTATCTATTGGATTGTTGAATTTGTCATTCAAAACCAATGGCAATAACCTCATTAAAATATTCATTTCAGCAAGATATAATGGGAACTCTTCCACATCAAAACCAAAAATGTTTTTATCAATTTTGTCCTCAATGTCCTTTGATTGTTCTTCGCTGTTGTTTGTATTTAATGCTTTGATTATTCTATCAGTTGCAGAATATAAAAATGTTCCAGCACCACAAGCAGGGTCAATTACACTTATTTTATCAGGATTATTTTTTACATATTCTTCATTAAATCCAACTTCATCAAGCATTAGATTTACAATTTCAGGAGGAGTGAAAAATTGTCCTTTATATTCTTTTTGATATAAAACTTTCAAAAAGTTTTCATAAATAAAACCAAATACCTCGTTTTGTAAATTTGCAAAGTTGTATTTATCAATAAAACCTAATATATCAAGCCAAGGTGATATTGTGTCCAATGTCGGTTTGTCAATTTTGTCAAATAAGTTTTTAGTTATTTCTTCTTGTTCTTTTTCAAATGGAATGTATATTTTTTTAGATATAGCAAGGCACATTTTTTCAATAATTGACATTATTGCATTGTAATCTTCGCTTTGTAAGTTGTTATAAATTGATTTTTTGTTTTCTTCGTATTTTGTTTTCAGTTTGCCAAAGTTGTTATCAACAACAACCTTATACAAAATGAATTGAATTATGTAAGAATAAGTAATTTCAACACATTCTTTTTCTGTTTTTTGATTAAAATATAAGTTTATTGTCTTAATCTTTGTTCTAAAATTACTAATTAAATCGGTTATTTCATCAAAAAATACTCTTTTATTATCATTATTGTCTAATTTTAATGGCTCGTGGAATAAATTGTCTTGTTGAAATACATTTTTATAATAACCTTCTGGCTTTATCCATTCTTTCCAAAATGTTATAAAGTTGTCTTGAAATTCGTTGAAATATAATCGTTTATAATTCCCATTGCTATAAAATCTCCACTCCCAACCATCAGTTAGAATTCCATACTTTTTGCTATAATCATTTTGATATCTTATAATCTGCCCTTTTCCTTCATCAATTCTTGTATAACATTTTACTTCAACTGGTATTATTATGTTTTCATTTATTTTTATAACAAAATCAGGTCTGCCATTTTCTCCTGTTGTGTTATCGTGGTTAAAAATGTTTTTATCTTTATTTAACTTTGGAACTTCCTTTAAATTAAAAAGTTCTTCACAATTTAACGCATCACAAACAAAACTATGAACTCCACTTCCAATTTCTATAGTTTTATAGTTTTCTTTATTCTCATTCCATTTAATGGAGAGTCGAGAGAGAGAGAGAGAGAGAGAAGATTGTCACATTTGAACTATACTTTTTGAGTAAATAAATAATTGTAATTGTCAAGCAGTTTATAGAACATAGCAAAAAATTTTATTAAAAGAAAAATCAACTATAAGCTAAAAAGTATTCATTAATATATTTATCACGCTCATCGTTTGTTAGTTTGCGAAGTACTTCTTGGTGATCTTTTATAAATTCATTATAACGATAAACCGATACTTGAGTTCCGTTAGATAGAGTAATGTATGTATTCATTTGCGTGCCTTTACTCTGAGTTGTTGCAATTGGTGAGCCAGTATATTGGCCGTTGTTGGTTTGACTATCATTGTTTTTATTAGTAAATGACGATTGTGTGTCAATTTTATTACTATTTTTAGTATAGAAATTACCAACTATTAATTCCTTATTAAGTGGATTTTTGTTTTGTTTAGTAGTGTAATAAACATATCCAGTGTTGTGGCGATGAATTTTTATGTCTTTGCCATCCGTGAGCGCAGTGCGGCAATGTTCTGATATGTAGTAGTATCCATGTCTTTTGAGTGCACGTTTTAGAGTGTGTTTGCATGCGCTTTCAGAGCCAGCAACCATGTTGCGACCAGATCTTTTTGTAGGACAAAATTTCCTTATTTCTGCTGCGCAAAGCTGTGAAAAATTGCTGCTGTTATTGACAAATCCGTTTGACATTGAATGTGTAAGTGCGCCTCTGCACTTCTCTGGAAGCGAATTTATTGCATTCATCAGACATGTTTTTCTTTCTGAACGTGAAGAAAAATGATCTCGTGGACACAAATTCTCTCGTTCCTCTTTGCAGTCGGTTTTAGCTTCTGCGGGAATAAATAAACCTACATTTAATATTATAGATAACAACAATGTACCTGCTGAAAATACCCTCACAAAAAAATGGAGCGGGTGATGGGAATCGAACCCACGTGGCCAGCTTGGAAGGCTGGAGCTCTACCATTGAGCTACACCCGCATCTTATTGATGAGAAGATTATAAATATAGTTGTCAAGTGATTTTATCTACAATATTTTTTTTCTATCTCTATGTTGACTTGATTTTGACTACAGTTTCTTCGTTAACATATAGTTAAATTAGAATAAGAACTACTTCTTTTTTCTCTGTGCCTGAATAGATTGCTCGCCAATTTTATCCATATTGTGCTTTTCGCGCGTTTCTTCATCAGGATAATAAACCATCAATACCTTCATCTTAAAGCCCTTGCCATATTTCCATGCAACCCAACTTGCGCGATGTTGGCCGTTGTGAATTTGCATGTTTGGCCAAACGCGAATTATATTCTTTGACGGATCATAACCCTTCTCGTTCATACTTTTGATCAGCTTATCAAATCTGTCGGTTGACCTGCTTGTGCAGAGTTCTAAACGGTGTAAATATGGTTTTTTATCGCCCTGAAGGTATCTTAGATGTGGGTTTTTCTGCGAACAAACACTGACCCATTCGGTGCAGTCATCTTTTTCCCACGAGCAGAGTTTTAGATCACAAACATCTACATCTTTTATCTCGTATTTACTTATGTCTTCAACATAACGAGGGCTAATTTTGACGTTATATTTTTTGTAAATTTCATGTGCCATAACCACTGATTTGGCCTTTACAATCACGGTTTTGATGTTTATAACACCTAATATGAGCATGATAATGCATATAAAAGAAAAAAATGCCATAAACTTTCTTTTTAAGAAGAACTCTAAAAATGATAATTCATTATCACTTTTTTCTTGTATTGAATTATTATTGTAATGACGAAAACGTATTTTTTTAAAATTTTTTTTTGACATATTATTTCTTTTTTGTTGCCGCTCTCTTCTTTTTTCTTTCTTTTGCTTTGGCCTCTTCTTCAAGGAGTTGCTCTTTTTTTGTCCTTGCCTTTTCAACCTCAAAATCTAACTCTTTTTGTGTACAAAAACCGATAATCACTGGGTCTTTTGCAACGAGTTCATTGTAGCCATCATATACTTTATCGCGTATCATTTGTATCATGTTTTTTGTCGTACGGACGAGTTTTATAATTTGTGAGTCAAGAAGATCAGGTGCATATTGCAATAGCCACAAAACCGCTTCTGGACGGCTCCTTCGTTGAATGACTGGGATGTATTTTTTCTGCTTTTGTATTTTGATATCCAACCCTTTCAATAAATCAAATGAGTTTTTCAGCGGCTTACCGTCTTCCTCGCGAGCTTTTATCTCTTCTGCTGACAAATTTCCGACTTTAATTGGGTTTAGTGGCATGACATTGTTTGCAATTAAACCATCTGCGATTGACTGGACTTCCTTCTCATCAAAGCCGCAGAAATCACCAATTTGTTTGAATGTTAATGAAGTGTTGTCAACCAACCAAACAGCTGTTGCAAGTGGGGATATAACGCCGTTTCCGCGCACAATTTTCTCTGTTTTTTTTGTATTCTTCTTGCTTGTCATAAGTTTAAACTTGTTGTTTGTAGAGCAATTATTACTTTGTTTATTGTCAAGTAAAAAAAGTCAAATTATTAATCCAAGTGCTTGCAAATAATAACTTCTGTTTTCTGTTTCAGGTATGAAACCTAACAAGTTTGGTAAAAAAAGATTTAGCAATCCAAAGAAAAAAAGAGGTTTTGAAAAGAAAAACGAGAAGGACAGGATAGCAAAAAGATTAGCCATCCTTGGTATAGCAAGCAGAAGAGACGCTGAAAAACTTGTCATGGATGGTAAAGTCAAAGTCAACAACATTGAATGCCGTGATTTAACGCAGTTGGTGAGCTATGATGACGAGATTGCCGTAAATGAAAAAGCGGTTGCCAATAAACCAATAAAGACAAAAATCTACATGATGAACAAACCGTCTGGATATGTCACCACAAACAAAGATCCACAGGGGCGCAAGACAATTTTTGAACTGATACCAAGTAAATTCGGGCGCTTAATGACGATTGGTCGTCTTGACATGAATACGGAAGGTCTGATTTTATTAACAAACAATGGTGAATTTGCTCGCAAAATGGAAATGCCGAAGACAAAATTGAAGCGCGTTTATTACGCTCGTGTGCTCGGCGAGCTGGATGACAAGAAAAAAGAACAACTTGCCGACTTGAAAAATGGCATCAAAATTGAAGGAATTGAATACGGCAAAATGCTGGTTTTTCTTGAAGAAAGCAAAAATGTTGGTGTGAAAAAATCATATCATATGCTAAAAATTATAATTTTTGAAGGAAAAAACAACGAAATCCGACGTGTAATGTGGCATTTTGGTTTGCGTGTTGTAAAATTAACAAGAACACAATATGGAGATTATCGACTTAATGGATTGCCAAGTGGTTGTGTGAAGGAATGTTTTTAGGATATACTATTTGATTGACTGACATTTGTTGAAAGAGATGCAATTGTGTCCAAACTATTGCTTGGTCTGCCTTCATTTACATCTCTTATAGGTATATCGTCTCCAAACCCGACTACATCTCTTGTGTTAAATTGATATTTGCCGGCTTTTACACCTTTGATGTATTGATTGCCTGATTCTTTAACAAAATTTTTCTTATTGACTATATTTTCACTGGCTATTTCTTTAACACCGCTACTATAAATACTTTGCAACTCTCTATTTGTGGCAATTGTTTCTGACAAATTATCTTTATTGAAGTCCATCAGCTGTTCTGCACTATTGCTGTCTTTTGAAGACTTGTATATTGCGGCACCGATACCAGCTGCAGTACCAATTGCACCAAGAGTAGTAGCGGTTATACCAACGGCTTTAATAGCAGTATCTGCAGATTTACTCCCAGTTGCTGTAACACTTTCATTTCTTAAACTCTCAAGTTGATCATCAAGTTTCGCCGGAGAGCCATATGAAGCTTCGTATTTATTTATTTTTTCGTTGTATAATGCAAGTTGATCTTTTTGTTCTTGTGTCCTTTCCGCTTCGGGTGTTTTCTCAATTTCTGCTTTTTTATCTTTACAATCTTGCCAATCTTTTTTGTCGTTTTCCTTTGATTGAATTTTTTCTTCTTGTTTTGATTGTTTTATGTTTTTGGCAACTTTCATTACCGATAAAATAATAATTCCAACAACCAATACAATTGTGGCTATGGTTAATAATTTTACCAAAGTAGGGTGTCTTTTAGCAAAACTTTCTTCCTTTTCCAAACCCTCTATATCTTTGATTATTTTTTTCTGCTCATTTGGGTCAATAGAAACATTATAACGAGTTGCTGACGATGATTCTATATCGCTATTTATGCCACTGGAATTAATCCTATACGGTGCACCATGCATTTGACTTTTTATCTCATCGTTATAGCTCATAATTGCATACACCATTATAGCATTTAAAAATGGTTTGTCAATGATATTTTTATTTCTTCAAAAATTTATCTATCATTTTGAAAATAGAGGAGTCAGCGGTGGCATGAGCATAATTCACAAAGATAGCCGGTGTTGATTTTATGTTAAGTCTTTCATATGCAATGTTGTTCTGTTCGAATAAATAATCGCGTAATTTTGTTGAACTAACGCAATTCACCATCTCGTCATCTGTGGACCATCCTTCTTTCCTTACAATTGCAAGCAATGCATTTGCATAATCTTTTTTCATCATCCATTTGTCTTCAAACATTGCGTAGAGCATATAGGACTTTACATAGTCATCTTTGTCGGTATTACACATCAAATATTGTGAACCAAAAAGTGATGACTTTGTAGTTATAAATGGCCTGAATATAAATTGGATTTTTCCTGTTAAGATATACTCATCGCGCAGACGAACAAAGTTTTCATGCATAAAACGCATGCAGTGATGACATGTAAAGTCACCATAGAACACGACTTTGACGCTGGCATCTTTATTCCCTATTGAAAAATCCTGTTCTTTATAATCTACAAATTTTGTAATTTCTGGATCTTTTGTGTTAATTATGGCCGGCTTCTTCATTCCTGCTTGAATAACATATGCAAGAAACATTGAAATAACAACTCCTATTGATAATATGATAATATCTTTTCTACTGCATTTCATACGCAGTTATACATATTATAATGAAAAGTAATATGCAACACCTAATTTTCCAGCCAAGAAACCATTCTTTGCAAGCGCTTTGTCAGTTTCTAATCCTTCATAATCTGTAGAAGTAAA
>CAMNMI010000041.1 GCA_946544555.1 uncultured Rickettsiales bacterium | reverse complement strand
TATATTGGCAATATTCAAGGTTTTTTGTTATCAATTTCTTAAATTCAAATATAGCATCAACGATATTTGTTTTTCCACTTGCATTTGCACCAAAAAAAGATGCTATTGGTATAATTCTATTTAATTTATTATTTGCTCTTTGTTGATGATATAAAATAGTATTTTCTGGTATTTGGCTTTTGTTTGGGCCCCGCTCACCATAATCAAAATTTAAATCAATATCTATAATTGATTTAAAATTACTTACTTTAAACCTCTTAATCATAAATAAAACAACCAATTATAACATCTTTTCTTAAAAATGGAAGCATATAAACCATTTTCTTGTTTATATTAAAAATAAAATTATTAATAAAAAAATTATTTTCAAGTTTTATTTTTGCTTTTTTTATCTTTTTTCTTTTTTACAACGGTACCAAGCAGCATTTTATCAAAATCACTTTGTTTCATTGTTATTTTACTTGCTTTTTCTTTGTCTTGTAAAAATGAAAATTGTTTTTTTCTTGCCATATATTAACCAATCAAACACACATATTTTAATCTTTTATTCACTGAATTTAATAATAAAGCATTAAACCTTGACGCTTCCGTATAACCTTTTGTGTTCCATCTATATGTAAATTCATTGATATATCTTTGTGAGTGTTTTTCGGAGCAAAAGTGATATATTCCATAAATTCCTCTTTTCATATGCGACCAAAACCCTTCTATGTCATTTGTGTGTATTTTGTATGCTTTTTTACTATTTGTTTTTACATATTCTCCAGCTGAGTGTTTTACAAATTCGTGGTCATATGTTTTATTTAGTTCATCGTATGCACTATAACTATCGGTGATAATTGTTGATTTGTCTTTTACATTCAAATAAACTTTTGGTAATAAATTCTCTTTTTCATTGCTTGAAATATGATATGCTTTTGCTTGGCGCGTGTTGCGGTTTATCATACCAACAACACAAAATTTGTCATTTTTTCCTTTTTTGTTTGAATGTTTGTTTGCTTCGCTTCCTCCAATATATGCTTCGTCAATTTCTGTTATACCATCAAATTTGTCTGTATTGTTTTTCATTATCTCGCGTATTCTATTTAACATAAACCAAGCCGTTTTTTGTGTCACCGATAAATCACGAGCTAACTGATGGCTTGATATTCCTTTTTTATGCGAACCATGTAAATACATAGCTATAAACCATTTTTTCATTGATATTTTTGTATTTTCAAAAATTGTTCCTGTTTTATATGAAAACTTTTTATAACATTTTTTACATTTGAAACATGTATTTTGATTTTTTAAGTTATATGCATCGTAGCCACAAAAAGGACACTTTACTTCAACTTTATTTCCCCAGCGAAGTTTGACAAAATAATTTATTGCTTGCTTTTCAGTTTTAATTTTATCCGTCAATTCAACAATGTTTTCAAATTTTAATAATTTCATAAAATTAACATTAAAATAATATAATAAATAATTGTAATTGTCAAGTAAAAAGTGAATAAAAATAACTTTTTTGGGTAAAGTAATATATTATTGCCTCCAACTTTTATTTGACAATTAATAGCACAGTATTTTATCTCTACTGATGCTATACTCAAAAGATGATATTATAAACGCCTTCAAGGATGATGAGCTTCATATTTCTACAAATAGTATTACTATTAATAGTATTACTATTGATAGTAGGATTTTGACAAACGGAGGAATGTTCTTTGCCATAAAAGGTCCTAACAATGACGGGCACAAATACATCAAAAGTGCGGTTGAAAATGGCGCGGTTTGCGTTGTCTGCGAGCGCTTACCAGAGGACTACGAAGCCATTAATGCAAGCTTTGTTGTGGTGAAAAATTCTATTGATGCGCTGACAAAATTGGCAATTTTTCAAAGAAATCGCCTGCGCGCAAAAGTCATTGCGATCACTGGAAATGTTGGCAAAACAAGCACACGTGAGAACATCAGATTTGTCCTGTCGCAATTCTACAAAACGGCATCAACAAGTGGGAATTACAACAATCACATTGGGCTGCCGTTGACAATTGCAAACACTCCAATAGACACTGAAATGCTCGTTCTTGAAATGGGAATGAACCATCCCGGCGAGATCGCACATCTCACAAAAATTGCTAAACCAGACATCGCAATCATCACAAACATCGTGCCAGTGCACATGGAATTTATGAAAAATCTTGACACAGTTGCGCGCGCGAAGGCCGAAATTTTTCAGGGAATGTCGCAAAATTCTTATGCAATTTTGAATGAAGATAATGACAGTTTCGGGCTCTTAAAAAGCATTGCGGAGGAGAATGGAGTGAAAAATATTTTATCTGTCGGAACAAAAAAATCTGATGTATTTATTGATGGTTATGAATTCATGGCAGATTACAAAACAAAATACAAAGTTTCTATATGCAATCATGCTACCTACCATAATGTTGACTGCACTGTCAATGGCATGAGTTATCACAATGCATTCAATACGCTGTTCGTTTTTGCTGTGGCGAAGATTTTAAATCTTGATTTGGAGCGGGTTGCGGAGGCCGTAAAACAAATCCAAATTGTTGAAGGACGCGGCAATTTGGAGGACATAAATTGCGGTGGAAAAAGCATCAAAATCATCAATGATGCCTACAATTCAAGCCCTGTCGCGTTGCGTGATGCGGTGGTTGCGCTTGGCACTTTTGCAGAAAAAAATCACGCGCGGTCGGTTGCAATTCTGGGTGATATGTTGGAGCTTGGCGAGCGGTCAGAGGAGTATCATAAGTCCATTGTGCCCTATATTTTAGAAAGCAAAATTGATGTTGTGATTACAATCGGAAAGGAGATGAAGGTCTTGTTTGATGAGTTGCAGGGTGTTGAAAAATATCATTTTGATGAGACAAAACATGCGCTTTCAGATGTTAGAAATTTGGTAAAAAATGGCGATGTTGTGCTGTTGAAGGCCTCACATGGTATGCATTTTGAGACAATCATTGAGGAGCTAAAACGGCAATAATATGCAACCAGAAGAGTTTGAGGAACATGTCTGTGATGTTCTGAAAAATACTATATGTAGTAATTCTACAAATAGTAATACTATTAATAGTAATATTTTATCAGAAAAAATTGCAGTTGCGGTTTCTGGTGGAAGCGACAGTTTGGCTTTGGTAATTTCTATAAGTAGAATTTTTCCAAACGTTTTGGCAATCATGGTGAACCACAATTTGCGTCCGACGGCGGTGCAGGAGATAGCTCAAACAGTGGCCACGTTGGAGAAATTTGGGATAAAATATGTCATCAAAGAGTGGGACGGAAATGTGAAAAAAAATCTGGAAAATGAGGCCAGAAATGCGCGCTACAAGCTGCTGATTGACACGTGCAAGGCGCAGAAAATTACGTATTTATGCATCGGCCACCATGCAAACGACCAAGTAGAAACGTTCTTTTTAAACCTTGCGCGAGGCAGTGGACTTGACGGTTTGTGTGCTATGCCAGTCATGAAAATGGTTGAAAATGTTGCCATAATTCGTCCCATGCTTGACCTTACGAAAGAGGATTGTCGCGGCTATTTAAGGGCTCTCAACGTGGATTGGTGTGAGGATGAGAGCAACCAGGACAGGCGCTACAAACGCAACAATATTCGTTTTTTGTTAGAGCAAATTGAGGACAAAAATCTCATTTTGCAGCGCATAAACCAGACGATAAAAACGCTGCAAGAGGCCAAACTTGCGCTGGATAAGATGGTGGATATTACTATAAATAGTATTACTATTAATAGAAATATTTCGCAGGACAAACAGGAAATATCGTTTGCCAGAAATGACTTCATGAAGCTCACTCCATACATCCAAAAAAGTGTGCTGACAAGTTGCATAATGAAACTGTCTGGGAGGACATACAAGCTGCGGCTTTATCAGATTGAAAATGTTGTGGAGAGTATCAAAAGCAGTGGGAATTTTAAGAGGACATTGGCGGGGTGTGTTGTGGAGATGCGTGGAGATTTGGTAAAAATTTGCTCTATACTCCCTTGACAATTATAAAAAATAATAGACATGTAATTAACTGGGAATGTAGTTCAACTGGTTAGAGCACTGCCCTGTCACGGCAGAAGTTGCGGGTTCGAACCCCGTCATTCCCGCCAGTTTTACTTCATTTCATTCACCATTTTGTCAAACTTCCTCAACTTGAAAATGATAAATAGCGTTATTGCCGAGACGATAATTGTAATGACTAAAAACGCGATTTTGTAGGAGAAATACTGTGCAATAAAACCAACCAGTGCCAAGCTTGCCATGGTGAAAATGTTGCAGAAAGTCATTGCCAGTGAAATTGCAGTGCCACGGATGCGTTTGTCGGAAACACGGTCAAGGTTTTTCTCAATGGAGACCTCAATGGTGGTATAAATCATCACAATGGAATACATAAATGCCATCATGACATACTCATTATAGAGCACGGCGGTGACAATGGAAAAGCCAACAAAAAAGGTGAAAATATTTGTGCACTTTTTGATTTTGATGCCATTTGATAGGAAATATGACAAGCAACAACCTACTGCTAGAATGATTTTGCAAGTAGCTCCAACACTGACAACGGCTGAGTTGCTAAGTCCCATGTCCATCAAAATCATTGCAGAGATTGAACCAAACTGCCACGACAGAAAATTAACAAGTCCATAAAAAACAAGCAAATATAAGAACTGTGGACGGCGTTTTATCAGGATTTTTATGGTGATAACAATATCCTTGACCGACCGCGAGACGAACTTTTCAACCTTGTTTTCCTTGTTGCTTTGGATGATGAAAATCAGTATTACAATTGACAAAATATTTAGAATAATGCTGATTTGTATCAGCAAATTGTAGCCATAATATTTCAACAATAGCGCCGCCAAAAATGATGCAGACGAGATGAATACACTTGTTGAGAAGTAATAAACAGACATGGCGCGGGTATAAAAATTCAACTTCTCATGAGCAGAAAGTGTGTTGTAAATGAATGCGCCAATCTTTCCATACATTGCACTGTAAGATATACCATCAAATAGCATGGATAGTGCAAATACCTTGAATGATGGTTCTTGCAGAAGAATGATGAAGCTAATTAACTTGGCTACACGACCAATGAAAAATACTCTTTTTGCACCAAACCTGTCAAATAGTAGCCCAAATACGCTATCAAATAGTAGTCGTCCGAGCTTTTTCATCATAATTAACATTGACAGTTGCAGTGGCAAAATTCCGCTATCCTTAAAAAATGGTACAAGCACCACGCAAATAAGTGATGTATTGAGCACGCCAAATGTTATTGTCCCGCTCAAAAACCTCCGCAAATTGAAGATGTATTTTGACATATTATCCAAGTTCTATACTCACTTGTTTTACGGCAAAGCTTGCAAAAACCTGCAATGCATCAAGCGCCTTCACCCTTTGCATATTTGACAACTTGTTTGAAACACCAATCCAGATAGTTGTGCCATAATTGGTTTCTGCTTCAACGTAATCACTAAACTTTGAATATTTCATATACGCGTTTGTAAATGCTGAGAAAAGTTCTTTATTTAATACTGCAAGTTGTCCTGCTTCTGATGCTCTTTTCAGCGCGTCTTCCGAATGCGAGATAAGAATATCATATTGAGCATCAACAACTTTCTTGCTCTCATTGTCTGCTGTTCTAACTTTTCCATACATGTTCCTAATAACATCATGCTTTTGCAATTCCTTAACCATTTTCTTGTATTGAGGACTTATATCAAGGTCTCTCTTGTCCATTATAAATGTAAAGTCAACTTCGTTTTTTGTGAGAATTTTGCCACCAATTTCCTCACCAATATATTGTGCTGACATGGATGTGAAAAGCACCAATAACAAAAATGCAGCAATGGTAGAAAATGTCTTTGCTATATTACGATACATGCCGTCAAGTAGTCGTAAAAGCCACCTCATGTTCTTACTACAAAATTAGATTTGCTTATAGATTATTTTTGTAAAATGCAAGAGTTACTTCGTTCTCTTCTTCTGAAGGATAACTTTATCACCAACCAGAAATACAATCATTGCGCTCAAACAGGCAGCAAATCTCGCGGTTGCACCAGCTAATGCAAAGCCAAAGGCCTTATTTTCAAAGTAGTTCCCCAGCTGCGTGAAATATCCAATAAAAAACAAGCTGACAAACGACATAATGGATACAAGCAATGCATTCATTCTTGCTGCTTTTTTGGCCTCTGTGGACATCCCGAAAATTGACAATAAAATTACTACCAGCGAACCAACAGTTGTGCCGATATGCATTGCGATTGCATTTTGCATTGTCATTATCTCACATGACACAAGCACAGTCAAAACACTGATTATAAGTGCCCCTGACTGACACAGACATATCAAAATGATGCCCTCAAAGAACAATAAAAACTTGTTGTTGGTAAATGAAAAACACTGCTTGAACCACTCCTCATGCTGCAAGACAGACATTGATTTTCCGAGCAATTCTAACGACAAAAGTAGCAATCCAAGATAGAAAATGCTATGGCCGATGTTTTTATGTTTTGTCCTCAAAATAACTGCACCTGCAATGATAAGTATTTCCTCAATCAAGTCGCACTTTGCTGACACCAAAAATGCTGTGCTGCTTGCTCCAATTGGCGTTCCGAAAATGATTGGCAGAGCTTCTGATACGCTCAAAACATTTGCACCAACAAGTGTTAAAACTAACATTGATACTCCCCTATTTGACTGCAAAATGGCTGCTGCTGCGATACCGAGCCCGAAATCCCCAATTTTATATTTTGTTAATGCCGAAAACTTTTTTTTCATTCCTCGCACATCTTGCCTCATTATCAATTTTGAGAACTTCTTAATTGAATAAAAAAACAAAATTATTGCAGCGATTTCTTGCACTATAACGCTAAATAGCATATTGAGACGACACAATCTATATCTTTTTTGCGAAAATGCAAGTTAATCTTTTGTCGTTCCACACCACCTCTTGACATTTCCAATTCTTCCACTATACTCTCTTTGTTTAATAGCTATTTTGTTTATATGAAACTTGTTAATTATTATATTAATATTATCTCTTCGCGCAGCGAGAGAGAGAGAGAGAGAGAGTAGTTTAAGCTCCGTTTCATCTCTTAAAAAATCTTTTACTCTTATAGAGTTATCTATTGTTCTTTTAATATTATCACTTCTTGTTGGATCTTTATTAGTTGGTCGTCAAATTGTTGATAGAGCAAAAATTCAAAGAATTATCTTTGAATTTGATTACTATGAGAAAGCTTTTTATCAGTTTTATGATACGTATAGGGTGGTGCCGGGGAATTTGGATGAAAAGACGTGCAATAAATATACTGAATTTAAAACAAAACTTGATTGCAGTTTTAATAGCAGAGGTGGAAATGTTGTCAAAAATGCACCAGGAAAAGTTGTTCAAACATTAATGTTCTGGCGGAGCGTGGCTTACCCTATGACACATTTGAGAGCGGCAAAACTCATAGAAGGAGGTTCTCTAGCAAGAGAAGTGATAATGCCAACTCAAAATGACATGAGTGTTACAAAATGGTATTCAGATTTGATGTATTTTAACGTTGTTCAAAGAGATTTTTCAGAGGCTAGTTTTGACAGAAATGTTTTCTATAACTTTTTTGGATTCAATTTTAAAGGAAATGCATGGGAAGATGTCATGTATTATTTTCCTGGATGCACCACGATGTATGGCGACAAGAATGAACTATCAAACAGCAACTTTAAAAATTCACTAAGAGGCAAAAATGTAATTGCCATGTTAAACGTTGCTGATTTCTTAAAAGAAGGCAACGGTATTATTACAGATAATGCTGACGCAGGAGCTGGCGATGGCGGAAATGGAAATAGAACCAATGGTTGCAATAAGAACGCGCAAGGTTCAATGAGCGCAAAATTGACATCAGAGTTGGATTCCAAAATAGATGATGGCAGACCAGGGACTGGAAAACTTTTGGGTCTGAAAAGTGGATATGCGCATCGTTCTGGAGCCAG
>CAMNMI010000040.1 GCA_946544555.1 uncultured Rickettsiales bacterium | reverse complement strand
TGCTTATTTTATAAGATAACTTTTTTAAAAGTCAAGTAATATTTTAATCAGAGCATATATTGTTGTTGCGTGCCCGCGGCCGCCCCCTCGCCGTTTGTCATCTCCTCGCTGTGCTCCTCCGACAAACGCGCTCCGCCCGCGCAACAAAAACACAACCTATACCCCCGCATCAGAAAATAATCCTGATGCCACCAGTCAAGACAGTTCCGTGGTTGCCGATTGCTTTCGCAAGAATGCTTGTTCCAGGTAGGTAAATTCCTGATTTTGCAATGTTTCTTGTGTGGAAAACATATCCAGTATATTCAATATATGGATTAACGCGCAGGTATTTTAAACTTATCATTTTATAGTCCGAGCCGATTGACCAGACATCCATTTTGTTTCCGCCTAGGTTGCTTCTCATGTAGGTTGCGCTTATTCTGATAGGTCCATATGTTGCGCCAATACCGACAGAGTGATAATCAGATTTTCCGCCGCCGTAAGCCAATTTTGCGCTGTTAAAGCCAATTTGTCGCGCGTAAGGCATCAAACTGCGCCCCCAATTACCGTAAGAATATGCAATGCTGTAATTCTTGTAGACAAGTTGGCCGCCGACAGACCATGCGCGCAGATTGTGACGTTTGTAGTAGTCATTTCCGCTCACGACAACACTGCTGGCGAGCCCTCCATTGCTGGCAATGTAGGAAATTTTTTGTGCTTCACCAAGTTCGTATGCAGCTGAAAATGCTATACCAAGTCCGTTTTCATCAAACTGTTTGCGGTAATCCAGCGCAAAGCTCATATAGTTTTCAACAAATCCACCTTTGACATTGTTGAATGTTTTTGTATTGCCATTGATTATCCTTGTGGCGTATCCAGTGTCGGCTGTTGTTGGAGAGTAGCTAATACCAACTTTGAAACCTTTGATCCTCTTGGAGTAAAGTGAGATTTTGTTGCTGTATGCTCCATGCGTTGGATATGGCTGGGCGGATGAGCCGTAAAGTAGATTGTCTGCTGCAACTGTGCCATTAAACATTGCAGGAGTGATTTGGCGTCCAACGGAGAACCGCTGTGTTGTAAATCCTGCTTCGTTTGGAAGTGTTGGATATAGCATATAAACTGGCGACAGGGCATTCAACAGTGCAGCAGTTTCACCGTCCAATCCAGCGACATTGAATACTGGTAGCTTGACATATCTCCACCATGTTCCGTATATTCCACCGTTTCCACTGGCTATTTTCTCGGCATCAACACGCATTTTGGCCGCGGAGCTTTTTGTAGCACCCAGTTCAAGCCGTAAATATTGTGTGTCAATGTAAATATATTCCTGTGGCGCGAGACGTGGATCGGTGTTTTTTGATGCCTTGTATAGCGGTTGCGACAGCTTTGCGCCGACTTTCATTATCACCGGATCTTGTCCTTCAAGATATGTTCCTTTGGCTTTTTTTCTGACAAATTCTGGATTAAAGTCAATGCGCCCGAGCATGTTGATGAAACTGCGCTCGCTGTTGTAAGTTGCGCTGTTTTCAATCATCGCAGGAGAGTATGGCAGGCCATTTGGCAGGATGTCTCGCCTGTATATTTTTTGCTGGTCGGCGAAGAAATATTGGAAGTCAGCAAGTCCGCCAATCTTCAATTTTATGGTATTCTCTGTGCTGTTTCCAGTTGGCTCTTTTTCCACAGTTCCCGGCTCTTTTGAACTTTTAGCATTCGCCTCTTCCTCTTGCTTTTGTTTTTCGCTCAAACCGTTAACGAATTTATCGGCCGAAAAACTGTATGATAATTCTGCCTTTGCGCTGTCTGTTTTAGCTACCGCACTACATGCCAGCATGCACGCAGAATATTTCAAAATATTTCTCCAAAACTTCATCATAAAACTACTTTTTTCTTTTATCCATTTTCTCCTTGATAGCATTATAATAATATCCATGTGGGTTTTCGCTAAATACTGGACCAAACGCTACTTGATCCTTTGTCAAATATGCTAAAACTCTTGTCCTATGTGTCACTTGGTTATCCTCACGTTTGTGTCCATTATATTCCATTACCTCACCTTTTTCTGCCATCATTGCATCTATCTGGGTTATGTCATCCTCGTTGCCGGCGATATATTTACTATTCATTGCATAAAGCCCATATGTGTCAACAAATATGTCGTTTTTGTCCGCAATGTCATACATCGGATGGATGTTGTTTGTGAAGCCATTGTCTGCCAGCTTTATTTCCATCTTGCTGTTGTCATCAGGAAAAGGTGGCATACCTTTTGGCCGCGGAACAAGTTTTTCTTCTTTGACTTTCGCAACTTCATTAGCTGGCTGCTGATTTTCACCATTTTCTGCTGTTAGTTGTGGTCTTATCTCTCCGTTTTCTGTTTTATTTTCTACTGGTTGTTGTGAAGTAGATTGTTGTTGTGGTTGTGGCGTTTCATCAGCAAAAACAACATGCTGATGCAAAAAAAAAGTGCAAGAAATCACCATTATCAATAATGCATTTACTGACTTTCTGCCAACCATCTGTTTGAGAATTTATTCAAAATTTTTATTTTCAACTTCAAATTTTTTGTGTTGCGCTGCCCGCGCGCAACATAATCTATCGTTTCTCAATTATATTACTATTAACAAATGCCATTGAAGATAGCAAAATTGGCGATTTTTTTGTATAGATATATGATTTTATGATATTATTAACTGGAAAATTATAGAAAAAATCAAAATCAGAAACACGTGCAGAAAATTTTCTTTTTAAAAAATCTAAAATTTTTCTTGCTCCTTTGGCACTTACAAGATAACCATGTGCACCAACATTAAGACGACATTTTCCGCCTCTATATTTTTGTATTGCAAGATCAATATATCTGCTGTTATAACCAAATTTGAAATAAGATATGACCTTTTCAAAATTGCTAACATATCCGCTTGTTGCAAGCTTTAACATATCAAAACCTTCTGGCGCATATTTCAGTGCATCTGCAAAAATGTTTTCAAAATCTTCATGCAATATAAAATCATCTTCCATGACAAGTCCATACGTTCCATCTGGCTGGTTTGCAATGTTTCTTAACGCTTTGACATGCGAGAATTCGCATCCCATATAGTTAAATAATTCGGTGTTATTTCCCATTCTGCCTTGATAAGGAATGTGCCATTTTTTATTTTGGCTATAATTCATTTTCCAATACAATTCAAGTTTGTCTCTCAAATTGTAGACGCGATACGTTCCTTCGTCAAAATAGCCAATTTTGTCAGCTACATCTTTATACATCACCTTTTTTCCGGTATGGATGTCCTCAAAAATTAGTTCTTTCTTTCCATCAACTGCTGATAATCTTATATCTTTGATGTCAAAACCAAGAAACTTCTCGCCAAATCTGTCGTGTAAATATTTTTCATAAAAATCCCTTCTGTCTTTTGACCTGTCAAGATTTATAACCTGAACACTTTTTATCTCTTCCATCTTGATTGGCTTGACTGGCAAAACCTTGTGAAATCTGACGTAGAATGAAAAAACAATAATCAAAGAGATAATTGTAAAACTGAAATATTTAACTTTTCTATGTTTCTCCAAAAACATTAATATTTTCATGTGCATGAACTTATAGTTTAAATATGTTTTTAATTATCAAGTTTTTTACCAAAACGTATGGAACACAAAGCTGGCGTTAATACCAAAAACACCATAGCTACTTTTTTTGGCTTTTGCGGAATTATACATATTAATGTAATGCCTGTAATAAATTCCAAATGACATAAATGTCGCCACAATATTAACACCAACATCAAAAGCATATGCGGTTGACAGCTTTGTTCTTATATTATATTTTGTATCCAAATGCGAGCCTTTAAATGGAATATACAAACCAGCCGATGCGAACGGTTGCAACATTACGTATCTTGCAAGCAGTGGAATTAACAAACCGGTTCTAACTCTGATGTTGTGATATGAAACACTGGAACCTTTTCTTCTGGAATATGAGCATGTGTACCTTCCTCTTGAATTGTAATGGCATGATTTTTCTGTATAATGTGCCACACGTGCAAAATTATACATCAATCCAACGAAAGGCATGTAATTGTTGTTGCCAGCGAAAAAACCTAAATCTCCACCTAAACCAAGATGCATAATTCTATTTTTGTTTGATCCAAAGTCCAAACCAAAGCCACCATGTATCATTGGATAAAAAAACGATTTGCTGTCAAAAAACTCAAATTTTGATTGATTTTGCTGACTTGTCTGGAAGTTCTGCCAATTCTGTGCAATTTCTTCTGCATTTGCAAGGTGCACTTGAAAACAGAACAGAAAGAACAAAAGGAGTTTTATTTTTCTCATAGAAATTTCAATCTTCAACTACTTTAATACCCAAATCCTTCAATTGTTGTGTACTAACTTCACTTGGTGCGTTCATCAGTAAGTCCTCGGCTCGTCCATTCAACGGGAATGCTATGACGTCACGGATGTTGTCGGTTTTTAGCAATAACATTATCAGTCGCTCAATGCCAATTGCCATGCCTCCGTGTGGTGGTGCGCCGTAATTGAATGCCTTTCTCATGCCGCCAAACTTGTTGTCAACGTCCTCTTTTGAGTAGCCCGCAATTTTGAATGCCTCATACATCATGTCAATGTTTGAGTTCCTGATAGCTCCGCTGGCCAGTTCGTAGCCATTGCAGACAAGGTCGTATTGGTTGGCCTCAATGCTTAACAACTCATCTTTGCTGGCTTTTTTTAGGGTCTCGATATCGCATTTTGGCTTTGAAAATGGGTTGTGCGAGAAGTCAATTTTCTTTTCATCTTCGTTCCATTCATAAAATGGGAAGTCAACAATCCAGCAAAGTTCGTATCTATTTTTGTCAATCAAATTCAGGCGCGAGCCCAGTTCTTTACGAGCTAAACCTGCAAATTTGTTTGCGTTTTGTTCTTTGTCGCACGAGAAAAATATCGCATTTATCTCTCCATTTTTGCCGTCATTATTGAAGAATTTCTTGATTTTCTCCAATCTGTCTGCTGACAAAAACTTTGCCACCGGACCTTTAGCTTCGCCGTTCTCAAAAATGATATAGCCTAACCCTTTTGCGCCCTGTTTTATTGCAAACTCAACCATGCTATCGTAAAAGCTACGCGACTGTTGACCTATATTATTTACTGGTGTTCCGCGCACAACGCAACCTTTTTCAATAGCTCCCGCAAAGGCCTTGAAATCACTTCCCACGAATGGCTCTGTTGCGTCAACATTTTCAATAGGAATTCTCAAATCTGGCTTGTCACTGCCGTATTTTAGCATTGCGTCCTTGAATTTTATGCGCCGTATTTCATCACAAATTACATCATTTTCGCCCTTGAATTTGTTGAAAATATCCTTGACAACTGGCACCATTGTCTGGAAAATGTCCTCCTGCTCCACAAAAGACATCTCCATGTCAAGCTGATAGAACTCGCCAGGCGAGCGGTCTGCGCGCGGGTCTTCGTCCCTAAAACACGGTGCAATTTGGAAATACTTGTCAAACCCTGCAATCATCAGAAGCTGCTTGAACTGTTGCGGTGCCTGCGGAAGTGCGTAAAACTGGCCTTTGTGAAGACGACTTGGCACCAAAAAGTCGCGTGCACCCTCTGGTGAAGAGGCAGTCAAAATTGGCGTCTGATACTCATAAAAACCAGCCTCGGCCATGCGCTGGCGTATGTATGCAAATACTTTGGCCCTGAAAATAATTGTGTTATGGAGCTTCTCCTTGCGCAATTCCAAAAAGCGATATTTCAACCGCACTTCCTCGTTTGTGCCATCTTCTTCATTGACTTGGAACGGCAAAACTTCGGCGTTGGACAGGACTTCAAACTTGCTAATCAGCACCTCAATATCGCCGTTTTTTATCTTCGGATTTTTTGTCTCATCACTGCGCTCAACGACATTTCCCTCAACGCAGATGACGCTCTCGTTATGAACTTTTGCCAACTCATCAAGGTTGCTGATTTTGCATCGCTCCTCGTCAGCAACAATCTGGATTTTTCCGTAGTTATCTCTCAAATCAATAAACAAAACTCCGCCATGGTCGCGCTTCGTATCAACCCAACCACTCAATTTCACACTCTCACCTATATTCTCGTTTGACAAATCACCGCATGTGCACGTCCTGTAAATATTACTCATCGGGGAAGAAATTGGAAGAGGATTTTAATTGTCAATATTAGTTGCGATATGGATTTTCTTCAATGTAGATATAATTGTCATTGTTGTTAATTTTACTATTCTTGTTTTTGGTTTTTTTTGACAAGTTTTTCATAGGCAAGTTATTTTGATTTCCCTGATTATGAAATCGGGGTTTATAATTTGTTTTCTTAAGTATCTCGCGACATTCGTAGGCCATATTTTTGCGCTATTGTTGTTCTTTGGATATTATTGTTTTCAACTCTGCGTTTTCTTTTTTTAATTTTTGTATCTCTTTTTTATGGAATTCAATTTGTTTTGCAGAATTTTGTTTATTTTTATCTATATCATTTGCGAGCGTTGACACATCTTTTTTATATCTGTTAATTTGATTGCTCAAGTCAATTTGCAATTGGTTATTCTTATTTGTTAGTATTTTTATTTTGTCTTCATAATCTAGTACCTTTTTAACCCAATTGGCTATTTTATCTACAAAATCATTCATCATTTTTCTTGTAAAAACGCGTTTTTTTAAATTATCTTCTGTTATCTTTCCATCATATACACCATCTCCACTCTCTTCTTTTAAAAAAGCTCTTTGTATATCTGAGTTGGTAATTAATTTATCAGCTAATAATTGAAGTATCTTTTTATTACATAAAGTTTTTAAATAATCATTCATATTCATAATGATAACTATAAAACAGTTCAGGATAACAAAAAAAAAAAACAATCAACTTTTTTGTTTGTAGACTTTTTGATGAGCGAACCGAGCGGGTGATGGGATTTGAACCCACGACAGCTTCCTTGGCAAGGAAGTACTCTACCACTGAGCTACACCCGCGTTCATGCTTTAAATTGATTACAAATTATAATTGTCAAGTTTTTGAATTAATATATGAAAAACGCTAATTTTCGTTGCGCGGAGCGGAGCGCGTTTGTGCGACAAACGAAGTGCGAAGCGAAATACAAACCGCGAGGGCGTGGCCTCGGGCAGCGCAACAGAAAGAACTTGATTTGAATGAAATTTTATTGACATTAAATAACCTCAAAATACTAGTGAGTATATGGCAAACATAGCGGTGGTTGGCGCGACTGGAAATGTCGGTCGTGAGGTATTAAGTATAATAGGAGAGATGTGCTTCTCCGAGGGCAAAAATGGTGATGACGGAGAGGGTTTTGTTGTGGATAAAATCTTTGCTTTGGCATCCACATCATCCAGCGGAAAACACGTATCAATGACCTTGCAAAAACAAATTCAGGTGCAAGCATTGGAGAATTTTGACTTTGAAAAAAATGAAGTTGACATCGCATTTTTCTGCGCTGGAAGTGCTGTAAGTGAAAAATACATTCCAATCGCAAGCAAAGCTGGCTGCGTTTGCATTGACAAGAGCTCGTTGTATCGCCTTGACAAGGATGTTCCGCTGATTGTCCCGGAAGTCAACTTACCAGCATTGAAGGACTACTCAAAACGCAACTTGATTGCCACACCAAACTGCACAACAATACCGTTGACGCTCGTATTAAAGCCACTGGACGAGGCATACTGCCTGAAAAGAGTTGTTGTCACGACATTGCAGTCAGTATCCGGCACAGGAAAAAAGGCCATGGATGAGCTATTCAATCAAACCAAGGGCTATTTTGAGGCGGCAATCCAACACACAGAACAAGACAACTTGACTGGCGAGGTCTACCCAAAACAGATTGCCTTCAACTGCATTCCACAATGTGATTGCTTCTCACATGATGGCTTCACAAAAGAGGAGGACAAAATCGCCAACGAGACATGTAAAATCTTTGGCAAGAAAATTCCAATCATTGCAACATGCGTGCGCGTGCCAGTATTCAGATGTCACGCCGAGGTCGTAAATGTTGAATTGGAAAAAGATTTTGATATTGAAGAACTCATGGAAAAACTGGATGAAAGTCCAAGTGTAGTGGTTCTAAACCGCGAAGAAGATGGCGGTTATGCTGTCCAGTGCGAGCAAGTTGGCACAGATTGTGTGTTTGTATCACG
>CAMNMI010000039.1 GCA_946544555.1 uncultured Rickettsiales bacterium | reverse complement strand
CCCGTAGGAGTCTGGGCCGTGTCTCAGTCCCAATGTGGCCGATCATCCTCTAAGATCGGCTAACGATCACTGCCTTGGTGGGCATTTACCCCGCCAACAAGCTAATCGTGGTTAGGCCTCTCGAATAGCAATAAATCTTTCCCCTCTCGGGAATATGCGGTATTAGCAGTCATTTCTAACTGTTGTCCCCCACTATTCGGCAAGTTCCTAACTATTACTCACCCGTTCGCCACTAATCGTAACCTTTGTATTGCTACAAAAATCAAAATCCGTTCGACTTGCATGTATAAAGCATTCCGCTAGCGTTCGCTCTGAGCCAGGATCAAACTCTCAAGTTTGAATTCTATACAATAACGACCGAAGTCGCTAAGATATAGTCCTGACTTAAAGACTAAATCTCTTGTTCTTATTACAGATTTACAGCGTGTTGAACATAACAACAAACAAGCATAAAAAAGTGAAAAAATAATTGTCAAGAGATTTTTTATTTTTTACAAAAAAAAATTCCAAAACATAAATCAACATATCAAAAACGACTATAATATAGGAAACCGGTGCTTATTTTTTTCTTGCATTTAAAAAATAAGTTTTAAAGTGAGTTGCTTTATTTTATGAGAAGCAGAATTAGAGCTTATTATATCTCAATTTTTATCAGTGTTTTAGCATTACTTTTAGCCGTCATTGCAAACAGAAGAATATCAAATATGCAATCCGCAAACGAGATAGAGTTCGGTGCAGTTGCAGAAAAAAAACCATTCCAGCAAATTGAAAAAGTCCCTGATGTTGAAGTTATCAAGCCAGACGGCACTATCATCAAGGCAAAATCCATTGAAAGTCATGACAATTTAGATAAAATTGTAAATAAAGAAGTTGAAACGGCAAAGTCAGCAGAAGTAGCCAAAACAGAGCCCGCAAAGCAAGAAAAAGCACCTGCTGTTGTAGCTCGTCCAACAGAAACATCAAAGCCGCAAGAAAGCAAAAAAACTGAACCACAAGGCATAAATGGAGCGTTTGTAGTGCAAGCGGGTTCATTCAAGAGCAAGTCATTGGCCGAAACACAGTGTAAAAAGATACTTGCAAAGGTTAACTTTGGCGACAAAAAATGTGGTGTTGCACAAGGCAATGGGTCTTACAGGTCAATAATTTATCCATTCAAGAGCAATAATGAGGCAAGTACGTTTGCAAACAAAGTTCAAAAGAGCACAAAGATTAGCTGTCTTGTAAAGAGAAATGTCAGCAGGTAAGCGTAAAAGAACAAAAGAAGGTCGTCAAACTGACATTCAAGTTTGTTTTGCAAAAAATGATTTGCTTGTTTTTTTCAAAATGATTTCTGCTTTTCAGGAACTCGTTTTGTCAATGGTTAGAAATGCAGCTTTTGTCCTTCCAAGTGACAAAAATAATAGTACACTCCCGAGTGCAAAACTACATGAAATTGTAAATAGAAAAAATTTTTCTTACCAGCAACCAATTGCGACACGAGATGTATTTTTATGTTGTCTGCCATGTAAATCAAGGAAAATTTACGACAAATTAATACAGGACGTTGTAGTAAAAAATAATAAAATTGCAATCATTATAAATCATGATGAAGTTGGTAAATTGAATAAAAAAAAGCAGGTGCAGATTTTGAAAAATTTAGTATTTTGTGCCAAGATCATGAATATAACAAACCAAGATTTTCAACGCAAATTACCGATGGCCAAGCAGCAAGGGAGAGCACTTGCCGAGAGTATAAAACCTCGTGGTCGTATACCAGAAAAAGCACGTTGCAAACAGCGCAAAATTGAAAAGTAATTACAACTTTTTCACAACCTCATCAACGATCTTCATTGCCTTCTCACCCAACTTGACAAGTGGCTCGCGCGGAGCATCGTTATCAAAAATCCCAATCTTCATTAGTGCATATTTTACTGGTACTGGATTTGGTTCGCAAAACATTGCTTTTGACAGATTTACAAGCTCATTCTGCAAAGCAAGCGCGGCACTATAATCACTATTTTTGCAAGCTTTTTGAATGTCCGCACACAATTTTGGAGCAACATTTGCGACCACTGAAATGACACCCTGCCCTCCCATTGCGTTGAAACCAATTTGTGTTGCATCCTCACCAGAAAGCATTACAAAATCACTGCAATCTGCATCATCAAGTAGTTTTTTTAACTCTGCCACACGTTCAAGTTTGCCAGTAGCATCCTTCAGGGCGACAATATTTTTAAAGTTCTTTGCAAGCCGCACAATCGTGTCATTCTGCATATCTGTAACCGTCCTTCCGGGTACGTTATAAAGTATGATCTGAGTTTTAACAGCACCAGCAATCTTGGCAAAGTGTGTGTAAATCCCCTCCTGTTGCGGTTTGTTGTAATACGGAACAGTTGCAAGAATGTAGTCCACGTCAAGTTTCTCTGCCATTTTAGCATATTCAACTGCTGTCAAAGTGCAATTAAAGCCAACTCCGGCAACACTTTTAGCTTTCTTGTTATACTTTTGGTTATATTCCCAAACCTTCTTGACACCAAACGCAATGAGCTCTTGCCATTCGCTTTTTGTCAAGGTATGACCTTCGCCAGTGGAGCCAGAAAAAACAAGACCCTCTACATCATTTTTCACCTGAAAATCAATCAATTTTTCAAGCGATTTATAATCAATTTCATCACAATTTTCACCCAAAAATGGTGTTGGCAGTGCAGAAAATAATCTCTCCATATTCAAAGTAAATAAAAATACTTGAAAATAAAAATCAAGCGATAATCTGTTAGTCGGTTGGCTGTTTTACGCGTATGGACACCTATAAAGTAGCTTTTTTGGAGAAAATTGAGGAGTATCTCATCAAGTCAAGCGTCCATGTAGATGTTGTCAAGGAACTAATGAACTTCCTTGCACGCAAGGTCAGTATCCGTAAAGACATCACTGAAAATGAAATTTTGAATTTATTAGAAAACCAAATAAAATACATGATTAGCGAATATGTTAAGCATCTACAAATTGACCAAACAAAAGTTCCTTATGTAATGTTAATATGCGGCGTCAATGGCTCAGGAAAAACAAGCACAATAGGAAAAATGACGCACCTGTTAAACTCTCTCGGATGGAGTATTGTTGTAGCAGCTTGCGATACGTTTCGTGCGGCCGCAAAAGAACAGTTGCACATATGGACTTACGACAACGTTGACAATTTTGTCTTCAAGGAACATGAAAATGAAACAGCTACTAAGGTAGCTTTGAAAGCTCTGGGGATTGCAAAGGAAAAAAATAAAGATGTACTTTTAATAGATACTGCTGGAAGGTTGCAGAATAATCAAAGCCTAATGGCAGAGCTACTAAAAATGAAACAAAAATTGCGTGAGCTCGCAAACGGCGCCCCACATGATGTTATACTTATTATTGATGCAAACTGCGGATATAATGCGCTAAGCCAAACACAGACATATAATGATTTGATTGGAATAACAGGTATAATTGCAACCAAGATTGACATAGCTCGTCGTCCTGGAGCATTGTTGTCAGTATGCAAAATGTTTAAAGTCCCTATTTTTGGCATTTCGGACGGCGAAGATAAGGAAAATATCAGAGATTTAAATCCAGACGAGTTTGCGAAAAATTTGATGAGAGATTTTAGGTAATTTTAATGGTTTATAAACACAGGAATACATACAGAGGTAAAAGACGGTTTTGGCAGCTCGTCAACAGCTCGCTTGCAGTAGCAGTATTACTAAAAATTCTGCTGTTTCCAATCTTTTTCACGAAATATTATTTCCGCACAATGACAAGAAAACCGTTAACTTTTCTTGCCATAAATTCCTCACTTCTTTTTGGTCTGATAATATACCTATTGGTGTGCTTCAAAACTCTGCCAGACATTAATAAATTGTATAATTATCAACCGGTTTTATCAAGTAAATTCTACGATCGCGGTGGCAATTTGATATTTGAAATAGGTAATGAAAAAAGGACAAATGTCAGTATAAAAGATATACCAGACAAACTTGTGAAGGCGTTCGTAGCAGCAGAGGACAAGACATTTTACACCAATCCAGGACTTGATATAAAGGGAATAATTAAAACTGGTCTGATTGATTTATACAAGTTTGTAAAAGGTCAGCGGCTTGGCGGAGCGTCAACAATTACTCAGCAAATTGTAAAAAATGTCCTTCTAACAAATGAGCGAACAATAACCAGAAAGCTAAAAGAGGTTATTTTGTCTTATCGCATATCAAAAAT
Organism: uncultured Rickettsiales bacterium; assembly: GCA_946544555.1. GTDB lineage: Bacteria > Pseudomonadota > Alphaproteobacteria > Rickettsiales > Deianiraeaceae > UBA4311. The sequence continues at coordinate 4,057 of CAMNMI010000039.1, read as the reverse complement.
GATGTCAAAAGAAAAGATAATGGAGGTATATCTGAACCATATTTATCTTGGCTTGCAAGCATACGGTGTTGCAGCGGCTTCAGAGGAATATTTTGACAAAACATTAGCACAGCTGACCGTTCCTGAAATGGCAATGTTAGCATCTCTTCCAAAAGCACCTTCCGTCATGAACCCATTCAAAAACCACAATCGTGCCATGCAAAGGAGAAATTATGTATTGCGCCGCATGCTTGAAGATGGATATATTACAAATGATGAGTATGCACAATATGTTAATACACCACTGATTGTAAAACGAAAAAGGAGCATTCATGCACCTTTCCATGCACCTGTTTTCTTTGCGCAAAGCTTGCTGGTTTCCAAGAATTCTGGACTAACAAGAAAGGATATTTTAAGCAACGGTTATCGCGTTGATTTAACCATAGATAACAACATTCAGCACTGGGCTCAAGATGCACTTGATGAAGAGCTAATTAGATATACAAAAAACCATGGATATACTGGTGCACTATTTAATTACAGCGCAGAAGAGCTAACACAGAAGACACCAGAGCAGTTGCTTCAAAACATTGACGAGCCAGAGAATATTGGTAAATTTTCACTTGCAGTTGTGCTTGCCGTGGATGATAAAACTACGAAAATTGGTCTCAAAGATAATTCAGTTGGATTTATAAACTTTAACGACATGTCTTGGGCAAAGCAGAAAATCAGTGAAACATCTGTATCTGGAAAAAGAATTAGCTCGTGTAAAGACATCGTCTCAATTGGAGATGTTATAGTTGTCAAGAGGAAAAGTGCCGACAGTGAGTTCTTCTCATTAGAGCAAATACCAGCAATTAATGGAGGTGTAGTTGTCATGAACTCAAAAAGTGGTGAGATTTTAGCAATGGTTGGCGGATATAACGACCAAGCGGGTGCATTCAACCGTGCAGTTCAAGCATTCAGACAGGTTGGCTCTGCAATTAAACCATTTGTTTATGGTGCAGCACTTGATAGAGGATTTACGCCGGCATCACTATTTATGGATACAGAATTAAATTTAAATATTGGAGCAGGGAAAGTTTGGAGCCCAAAAAATCATAATAACAAAGTCACCGATGCACCAATGACAATGAGGACTGGGCTTGAGTTATCAAAGAATACTGTTACTGTTCGTGTGGCAATGGCAACCGGCATGAAGCGCATTCGTAATATAATTGTGAATAGTGGCATCAACAGGCGCCCAGAACACAATTTGTCAATAGCATTGGGTTCAGTTGAAAGTTCACTTGTCAACATGACTGCCGCGTACGGAGCATTTGCAAATGGTGGTGTTGTGCCAAATACATATTTGATTTCAAATGTAAGCAAAATTGATAACTCAGAAAACATTCTTGGACGAATTTATTTCTCCAACTGTGACATTAATTTGAAGTGTGATACAGACGTTGTCAATCGTGCAGATATATCAAATAAAAATGTTGAAATGATGATCTCGGAGGCAGCCACAGAAGATTTGACTGATGAAGAAAATGAAGAGAGAAGAATGAACGCCATCAAAGAACAAGAAAACGAGCAAATTGCAAGAACAGACAGCTCACAAAGGAGACCACTGACGCCTGAAAGTGCGTATCAAATCACGAGCATGTTGAAGGGCGCAGTCTTACGCGGAACATCAACTGGTTTAGCATCATTGAATATACCTATTGCAGCCAAAACAGGCACTTCAAATGGAGGTAGAGACCTATGGACGATCGCATTTACAAATGACATCGTAATTGGTGTTTATGTTGGCCACGATTCACCAATGGATACCGATAACTATGGCGGAACATATGCATTGCCGATTGTGAGAAATATATTCTCGCACATCGCAGAAAAAAGACGCTTTTCTGATTTCACAAGTCCAAACGGCGTCAAGTTTGTGAAAATCAGAAAAAGCACCGGCGAGCGCACTCTTGAAGCAACCGGAAAGGATGTAATTTTTGAGGTTTTCAAAGAAAAAGATCGGCTGCCAAAAATGGAAGACATTTCACAACCTGATAGCTCTGGTGGTGACGGGCCAAGCGTTGACATTGATGATTTGGAGTAATTATGCTGAAAATTTACAACACACTTGATGAAAAAGTTGGTGATTTTCAAACAATAGATAAAAACAATGTCAGAATGTATGTTTGTGGACCAACTGTCTACAACAGAGTTCACCTTGGTAATGCGCGCAGTGTTGTTGTGTTTGATGTTTTGTTCCGCGTATTGCGACATATTTACGGCACTGACCACGTGACATACGTACGCAACATAACTGATGTAGATGACAAAATCATCAATGCGGCACAACAGCAAGGCATCAGCGAGCTTGAACTGTCAACAAAAATGGCCGACTATTTCCACGAAGATTGCAATTATTTGAACTGTCTTCAACCAACATTTGAACCACGCGTCACTCAGGAAATACAAGAAATCATCGCAACAATCCAGAGGATAATTGATAACGGACACGCTTACGTAGTGGATGGAAACGTTATGTTCTCGGTAGAAAGTTATAAAGATTACGGTCGTCTGTCGCACAGAAAAATTGAGACAAACATCCAAAATGCAAGAGTTGAAGGACGGGACTACAAAAAAAATCAAGATGACTTTTTGCTCTGGAAGAAGACGGAAGCAGGAATTGCATGGGATAGCCCATGGGGCAAAGGAAGGCCGGGATGGCACATCGAATGTTCTGCGATGTCTAATAAATACTTGGGCGCAAACTTTGATATCCACGGTGGCGGTGCCGATTTGAAATTTCCACACCACGAAAATGAAATTGCACAATCGCGTTGCGCAAACAAAGATAGTAATTTTGCGTCATACTGGATGCATAACGGATTTTTGATGATAAACGGTCAAAAAATGTCAAAATCGCTTGGAAATTTTATCACAATTGCAGACATGAAAAACAGAGGAGTGAACGGCAATGCACTGCGCCTTGCTCTGCTATCTACACACTATCGTAAGCCAATGAATTTCAGCGACAAACTTGTTCAGGATAGTGAAAAAATGCTGCGGAAGTTCTACAAAGCAAAAGAACAAATTAGTGGTAATGACTATCCTACTCTATCTAATGCTGATTTAGAGCCACTTTATCAGGATTTAAATACCACAAAGTTCATTGCAAATATAAACAAAGCATATAGCAACAAAAACTTCGCGCTGGTCATGAAAATGTTAGAGTTTATTGGTATTAGTTTATAATGCCGCAATATCAATCATCTCTTTGGTAAACTTGATTATAAGTAATAAAGCATAAAAACATATCATTCCTGCGGACACTTTATTGAGGATTGATAAGATTTTCATGTTTATCTTCTTGCCAAGAATTCCGAAACCACAAACGATAAGTGAGTGAGTAAAAATAGCCGCCATACATCCACCTAATATTGCAGACACAATAGAGTTTGAAGCATCAATTACCGATGAGAAGATTGCTCCGTAACCAACTATTGACAGTGGCGAAGAAAGTGTCAGGCAAAGCATTTTTAGTGTCAGTGCAAAGTTTTTTTTGTTGATAGTTTTTGCTTTTATTTTTGACAAATCCGTTTTCCAAAATCCGTAAGCAATATGTATTAAAAACAGTCCTGCAAAAAGGGAAAGTAGCATAAATACTGGCTTCGGGATTGCTGAAACAACTGCATTCGCGCACAATGCACCTGTGGTTATGAATATTATATCACCAATGATGCAACCTAAAATACAAAAAAAACCCGCTCTATATCCACGTGTCATAGCTATGTTTGCGGTTGTCAAAAATACAGGTCCGACAGATATTAAAACAACAAAACACAGACAAAATGTTTTGATGAAGAGATGTAGACTCATTTTTAAAACAAAAAAAGCAGTCAATTTGATAAAATAATAAGCAAGGTTTTATTTATTTTTTCAAAAACAATTTTTCTTGGCGCGGCCGCAGGCCTTGACTTGTCAAGGACGGAGGCGGTCGGCAGCGGCCGCGCATGCCAAAGGCCCCGCACGTCCAATGGCGCAAAGTGCTTTTCGTGCGCAGGGGCTTTGGCGTAAAGACCCGCAAATTTTTAAA
>CAMNMI010000038.1 GCA_946544555.1 uncultured Rickettsiales bacterium | reverse complement strand
TTCATTCGAAAACTAGGCTCCATTCCATCGCCGACCCCAAAGGCGCCACCCACGTATACCTAAATCAATACGCATTCCAGGTACCCCCAACTCGGGGGCCCATGTTATCAGGTGCCGCCCCATAGCCCGCGCCTGGTACCGCTTCCATACCCATGGCAGCTGCAGCGTTATTCATATTCATCGCATCGTTGCCATAAAGAGCGCCAGGGTTTCCTTGACCGAAGTGATCCTGATCATTGTAAGGAATGATCGGGTAGTCGGTTCGGTTCTGCCGTATGTCGTTTTGGTTCATACGGTTGTCGCGTATGCTGAGGTTGCCATTACGGCCAGCCCAGGCCCGCATGCCCACCTGGCCACCTAGCTGCGCCGATCGTCTCAAAGAAACATGGGCAAGTTTGTTTTTCCCCCACTTGCTCGACTTGGTTTTCACCGCCTCAATCACATCAGCCTCTTGTTGAGGTAGTCCGTTATCAAATCTTGTTCCCAATAACATGTCAATCCCTTCATCTCGTAAACTAGGGTAGCAAAAAACAGTTTCTGTAAGCCAACCTTCAGACTTAGGTCGCTGTCCACTTGGCTGTGACCCCGGTTGTTGTGGTGTAACAGGGCCATAATTATTCATTATGTTCTGCACCGAATTACTGTTTGCTTCGGTTCCTTTATTGGGTATATTATTGAACTGTTCTTCAAGTCTTTCATTGTCATCCTCCGGGTTTCTGTCCTTGAGTGGTGCTTTCTTCTCTGTATAATACTTTTCCTTCCGATCTTGGCTCAATGGCAGTATCCTTCCGTCACGCGTAAGATAGCCATCGAGATCCACTGCCTTAATGCTGTTATCACCCATAGACTTAGGCGTGAAATCAAACTTAACATTTCCTGTCTGCCCATCTACACCTATTTCACACTCAAACCCCTCGCGTAAGCGCTCCTTTATTTTCGCTTCTTTCATTTTAAACCTCCCCGTATGGATTACAATCTTTCCCTCGTCCTCCTTATACACCACATGCTTTGTTGGATCCGAGGATTTTGGATTTTCATCATCAAATAATAGCCTTGGCATCTGCCCATGCTGCGCAAGATGGTAGCCAACCATATTATACAATTCCTGGAATAAAAGTTCCCGATTTTCACTTTCAATACTCATATACTAAATTTTAGCGAAAAAAAAAAACATGTCAACAAAAAAATTTAAAAAAAAACGCACCGACAGAATTAAGTACAACAACTTTTATTAGGACAATTTGCAAAATTAAGAACACCAATTCGCTCCGCCGAATTTATACTAAAAAGGTTGCATACCAGGGCCGCCGAAACCACTATTCAAGTTCTGCAGCTTATTAGAGTTCCTGATAATGGGGGGGGTTAACATGTTCTCCACCGAGTCAAAAGTTTCCTGCGATACCTCCAGGTCTGCGATTTCCCCCGCATTCAACAACTTCTCAAGATTGCCAGCCTTCATAGCCGGTGTGAAATATGTAGTCTTGAAGTCCCTACACCCCCTCCTACTCCACCTTTCCCCCTTCAAGGAGTCCATAAATTCACGCTTGTTTACGATCCCACCGTCAAAATACGTGCAGAAGTTAATCCCACCGTGAGTCGCCTCCAAAGTAGTGTTCTGCGCACCGAAAGGAACCCCCGCCCAGAAGCAGTAGTATATGTCCCTCTTCAAATCCCCGCTCGGGAACACATCGCCACAGTTGAATGCAATCCTCGCAGCCGCGGTAACTTGCTCCGCCTGAGGTCCCGGCGCCTCCACGTACTTCAGACTAGTGCCTGCCCCGTTGTTTATGAAGCCCAAAGTCCTCGGCGTGAGCCTCCAAACCAAAGGGGCGTTAACCCCCTGCACTCGTTTAAAGTCATCACCCCTCATCCAATCATACGGCAGGATTGCATTACCAAGCGGAGCCACAGGGTTATTATTGTTGTCCGCATACGTTCTGCTATCCGTCATGATGCGCCCGTCATTGCTCACCCAATTCCAATCAATAACACCGCTTGAGAAATTTTTCATCAACCCAATATCATTCATTACAAAGTTAATCACACAAACTGTAGCCTGCTCCTTGGTAAATGTCATCTGAGACGCCAAGGGCTTTAGCTTATTTATTAGGTCATGGAAATATCCGTAAAATACACTGTTGCGCACCCTTTCGTGGTTAAGTACTGAATCAAAGTTCACTGTGGCCGTAGGTTCTCCAATGTAAAGTGTATTCATGTCCTTAACTCTATAATGCACCACCTCACCACCAGTTATGGCTGGCAGGATATCCGACAGCATATGCATCAAAAGGTTTTCCCTACTCATTTCCTGCAGTTTCTTCTCTTTACAATGGCCGGGATTTCTATTGACATCTTCCACCTCAAACGCCTTCCTATTTCCCATATTTTTGCTCAGGCTATACCCATCCGGCTCTCCAAACTCCTTCGCAATCCTACAGTATTGTTCAAGGTAAGCGTATCTGTTAGGTAAATTCTGCGCATTCACCTCCGCAAACCTTGCTTCTATTGACTGTGCAGGTTTTCCTGATCCTGCAGCATTACCCGTTACGGTATTATCATTTACTTGTGTCGATACGCTGTTATCATTCACTTGTGTGCCCCCTGTTTGATTTTCCAGTGTATCGCCTAACTCCTCTACAAGCGTAACCTCCTGCTCTCCCTCCTCATTATCTTTCGCAATGTCATCGTCATCCTTTTTTTTCTTGTCATCATCATTCTTTTTTTCCTTGTCGTCTTTTTGTTTCTTTTTATTAACTTTTGCTTTTTCTTTTTGTGTATCATTTTGTTTTCCGTTATCATTTTGTTTTCTGCGAGAAGGTGCGTCCAGGACTTCATCATCAGAGAAATCTTCATCTATCTCATCATCTTCATCATCAAACTTATCAAATTTAGCACCCTCACCAACATCGCTACTGCCAACCTCCAACGCATCGTCCATTTCAGCAGCAAATCTATCACGATCCGCAACGTTGTTAAAGCTATAACAAAGCAAACAATCATAATCACCACGTTTTATCAATCTATAATATTCATATTGACTATCTTGATTTATTTTATCTATTTTATCCTGCAAATCTTCCTCAGTTTCACCTTGCGCACCATCAATTCCCTGCAAAGGTTGAATAGACACATTAATACCCATGTCATCACTACTCAAATCTGCACTCAAATTGCCTTTAATCGCATTCCATGTTTGTTCATCTTTTAAATACAAAATATTATTTTGCGCATCGTAGAAGTATCCCCTGTTTGAATCTGCTTTTTTCTTACTTTTCATGATGCTTGGCATCTCGCCCGTTTCGTGCGTTGCAATCATTATCTGCTCCTTAATGTTAGTTAGCATGTCATTGGTTTCGTTAGCTTCACTCATGATATATCAGCAAGAATTATATCATTTTTAAATAATAAGTCAAAAAAAAATTTTATCAATTTATCATATTTATGTTGCGCTGCCCGAGGCCACGCCCTCGCCATTTGCACTCTCCTCGCTTCGCTACGCTCCACTTCGTCCAGCAAACGCGCTCCGCGCCGCGCAACAAACATTTTATTGACAATTATCTTTTTCAAACTATAATCAAACATGAAAAATAAGAACTTAGTCAAGTTGACTTTGTTGGCAATAACCAGCTTGTCAACAATGTGTACAGGTGTTGTCTCGCCAGCTTTACCTATCATCCAGAAACACTTAGAAGCCGAGGGCGCGACCGACATTGGTTTTGTCGTAAAGATGATGGTCGTGGTGCCGAACTTGTTTATTGCACTTTTTGCACCCGTGTTTGGATATTTAGCTCCAAAAATTGGAAAACTACGCTTACTTTACATTGCAATTATATTATACGCAATCGCTGGAACAGCGGGCTCATACTTGCCAACAATATATCAAATCATTGCCATGCGCGCTGTTCTTGGAATTACAATCGCGGCCATTTTGACTGTTGTAACCACACTTGTTGCTGACTATTTTGACGGCCCAGAAAGAAGCAGCTTGGTTGGTATGCAAACAATGTTTATGTCAATTGGAAGCACTGTCTACGGCTTTGTAGCAGGTGTTCTGGCAGATATCGGCTGGCGTCATATCTTCTGGCTTTACGCAATGGCCATCGTTTATTTGCCACTTGGAATTATGTTCCTGTTTGACCCAGACAAGATTAAGATTGATGAAGATAGGGTGAAAACCAACAGAAAAATAATCCAAAATAATCTTGCTATCGTGCTTATTTGCTGTGTCAACATGTTCGTCATGGTAATGTTCTACATGATAAAGTTGCAACTACCTTACATGCTTTATGGTGATCCAGGCATAAACAGTGTTACATATCCATCATTTGCTGGTGGCAGCTTCCACTGGGCGACCGTGGCAGTCAATGCAAAGCTTGTGTCAATTGCCTTGTCATGTGAGGTCATCATCACGACTTATGTTGCGTTCAAATACCGCAGGTTCAAGAAAAACCGTGATTTCTCGGTCATGTGTGCCATGGGATTTGCATTTATGGCCTTCTCATACATCTTGATTAGCCACTCGGTGAACTACTGGATGATATTGGGTTCAATGGCCGTTTGTGGTATCGGAATGGGAATGCTTATGCCAAACAGCACGCTGTGGGTTATATCAATCACCAAGCCAGAAAAGAGGCCATTCTTCATCGGAATTTTCAACACTTCAACATATGCAGGAAAGTTCTTGTCGCCATTTGCAGCCGTTCCGCTGTTGTGGTTGATACCAAAAAATCCTCGCATGTTGTTTGAGGTTTGTGCCTTTATGATGTTGTTTGTTGCCATCCTTGCAATGTGGACAAATGACAGATTTAAGAGGGTTAATAAGGTTATCTATCGCAAAGAAATCAGAGCTCTTCGGGAGAAAGCCAAACAAAATGCTGTTGAAAGAAACCAAATCGCGACCGCTGTCGGAGTGAACTCAAACATGTAGTTATCTCATTATCAAGTGCTTTTCAAAATAGCTCTTGGCAATGGCATCACCATAGATTTTGGCAATTTTCTCCGTTTGCATGGCGGCTTTGATGAGCTGATTTAGCTTCTGGACTGTATTGATTGTAAGAATTCTACTGACAATCAGCACGCGCTTGAAGAACACAAACCGCGCTTTCATAGCTTGCTCCAAAGTACCACCACTTTCTATAATCTGTCGCCTGTCAACAATGTCGCTGATGATATACAAAAATGTCCTGACAATTTCAATGATGCTTATGGCCTCTTCGCCGGCTGCGGTCTCTGTTTTAGCCATGTCAAACATCTGAACCGCCTTGCGTTTATCTCCCAACAAGATAAAATCTGCCAGCGCGCCAGCATCAAAACTCTGCTCGTTTTCAATAATATTTTCCACATCCGCCACCGTTATGGCCTCCTTGTCGCCATATAAAATCTGTATTTTTTCAAGTTCGTGAAGCAATAACGCCCTGTCGCCGTGTAAAAATGAGGCTACGCATTGCACCGCATCAGCATCCAGCCGCAAATTGTTCTGTCCGCAAAATGTGGTTATAAACTCTCTGGCAGTAGCTTCATCATCTTGGTAGCAACTCACGCTGGCTGTGAAATCACACTTTTCAAACAGTGTTTTGAGTGCATTCTTGCCATCAATCTCGTTGCCAAATATAATAATCAGCTTGTCCGTGAAGCGCTCCTCCGTGAGAAATTGGAAGTTTGCTTTCAAGTCCTTGCCTTTGGCGTTGAAGATCTTGATAACCTTGCGCGTTGAGAAAAAATCATTGCCAAGCAAACTGTATAGCCGTGCTTTAAAGTCCTTTTCAATGTCCTGATAGTCAAGAATGATTTTCTCCTCTGGCTGAAATTGGTGCTCCAGCCTGTCCGCTAAAATAGAGGCCAAACCAAAGTTTTCTTCAAAAAATAGCACCGCCTGCAACTCTCCATTTGCCAGCGCGCCCTCGCATTTTGTGAATGTTTTTTCTGTGCAAAGCATTTTTTTCTCCGAGCTTGAAAATAAAAAAATAATAATCAAAGCATAATTCACACAGCCGTGGCGGAACTGGTAGACGCGATAGTTTCAGGTACTATTCCAGGTTTTCTGGTTGAGGGTTCAAGTCCCTTCGGCTGTACCAGCAAAAAATAGTGTTGCGCCGCCCGCGGCCACGCCCTCGCGGTTTGTCATCTCCTCGCTTCGCTCGTCGGCCAAACTCGCTCCGCCCGTCGCAACAATACTTGACAATTAAAACTCACCTTCAACCCTGCCGCGTATGGAAACCCAAGCATCATCTTCAATGTCGTTTATCCCTCTAATTATCATATTTGCACTTTTCTATTTCTTGATGATAAAACCACAACAGAAAAAAGCAAAGGAGCAACGCAGCATGCTTGACAGCTTGTCTATTGGTGATGAACTGATTTTAACATCCGGCATCATCTGTGAGGTTGACAGCATTCCAGAGAATAAAAATTACATCTTTGTCAAACTTGGCGACAAAAATGTTGTGCGCGTATTCAAGGACGCAATTGCCGAGAAATACACCGAACAGCTTGGTTCTACTCAGCCACAAACAGTAAGCAAAGATGTGAAATTAAGCCGCAGAATTGGCAGCAAAAAAGACAACAAAGTCAACTAATTCTTGGCCTCTTCAAAAGTAACTTGCACCTCTTTCCAGTATTTGTAATTGCTCTGTTTCATCTCTTCGATGTCTGAGAATTTGCAACTATTCAGCACACTGAGAACATCGCGTTCCATCTCGCGCAGGACGTTGTCGCTGGTTGTCTGCGGCACAACTTTTTGAATGACCTTGGCGCTTTCTGGATACTTTTTTGGATTGAACGTCAGTAAATATGTTAGCTTGATACCGCTGTCCTTATACTTCTTGATATATCTGTTCCAGCACTGTTCAAGGTTGAGCTCAATCTTTGAAATCATAATGCTTGTCTCGTAGCCCTGCGAGTCCTCCGCCATGGCAAGATTTCTGGCTGCACCGTTCATATCATCTAATTCACCATCAAGTTTTAGATATTGCAATACCGGATTGACTGTGATAGTTTTAGCTGCTTCCTGTGCGGCTTGTGAAGTAATATTATTTGCACTGGATAATGTTGCAGATGCTACTGGACTGACCGATTGCGTATTATTTTCAACCCTTCTGCTAGCCGTTATAGTGCTCTGGTCAATTCTGTTGCCGTATCTGTCATATCTTGTGTCAACCACCATCGCGCGCGGATCTTTTTTCTTCTTGCCAACGATTGCGTAAAGAACATTTTTGATGCGCTGAAAAATCCCCTCGCCATCATCTGCATGTTTGTTAGCATAATACCTTGCCTCTGACAAACTCACTGCACGATTTGTATCACGCAGAGGGTTTTTCTCATCCAAACGTTCTTCATCAGGATTTCTTGGCTGTCTGCCATCACCGTTACTTACTACAAAATATTCATCACCCGCCTTGGCCTTGTTGGTTTGTATTCCAACCATCGTTGGCAAGTTGCCTTGTGTCACTTTTTGTTGTTCTTTTTTCTTCTTTTTTTTCTTTCCAGCTGTCTTGCTTTTCCAACGGTCTGACATGATATTTACCATTTCTTCTTCCTTCAAATTGGTTGTGTCAACATCAGGATTTTCTCGCTTGAATTTACCAGCAATCAAACTCTTGGCTATTGCCAGCTTGTCACTTTTTGTTAGTTTTTGAATGCTTTTCTGGTTCATCAAACTTGTAATAACCGCCGACATCTTACTGTGATATTCATTAACCATTTCCTCGTCCGCATTGCGTAAAATCGCCGGCTTCCAGTTGTCAGGATTTGTCATATATTCATATTCCGCAAACGATATAAACTTCACGTTTATCCTCTTAGGAGGGTGCTCCGCGCGCCGTAAATACATCTTCTCTTTGTCATCAAGATAGTCATAAATTGATGTCAAAGCTGTGCTAACAAACATTGAAAATACCACAGAAACGGCCATAGCAAAGTCCTTTTTGTCTATGTATTTATAGAAATGTTCTCTAAATTTTCTTATTCCCATGACTATTGCTGGTAGCATTATACTATTTTTAGGTTTTGTTGCAATATAAAATTATATGTTGCGCTGCCCGAAGCCACGCCCTCGCGGTTTTTAATCTCCTCACTCCATCCGCCCTCGCTACGCTCGGGCTCCGCTCGGAGTAAAAACTCGCTCCGCGCCGCGCAACATCAAAATCAAACTTGCAAATTAAAATATAGTAGCACAATGGGAGCCGTTGGACGTCTAGCTCAGTTGGTTAGAGCAATTGCTTTACACGCAATAGGTCGTAGGTTCGAGTCCTATGACGTCCACCAGTTTTATAGTTCATAAATGACGGAAGATCATCAACAGCGATTGCACCACAAGTTCAACCCAGTCATACTGCGTAAATACGATGTGCGCGGGATATATGGCGAACAGCTAAACAATGAAGATGCCTACTTCTTTGGCATTGCATATGCGACTTATTTGTTAGGTCATGAGGACAAGAATTACAACACAAAGCTGGTTGTCGGAATGGATGGAAGAACAACTTCACCAAGCTTAAAAAGTGAGTTCATCAGAGGTGCGACAGATGCAGGAATGGACGTGATTGAT
>CAMNMI010000037.1 GCA_946544555.1 uncultured Rickettsiales bacterium | reverse complement strand
CCTGTTAATGCCTAGGCATCCACCAATCGCCCTTACGTAATTTATAAGAGATTTTATCACCGTATGTAGAGTAAAAACTATAAAGTAATTAAAGTTAAATTATCAAACTTATTTCTAAATTTGACTACCTAAAATTATAAAATAATTTTACTAAAATACTATGAAACTTGAATTAATTTTTTATAATTAAATAAAAAACCAAAACAAACTATATTTCTAAGATTGACAATGTTTGCAATCAAATCGCAACAAAATGATGTGGAAGAATGAAAAAATAATTGTCAAGAACTTTTTTTTATTGACATTAAATTTTTTTTATATTTATAATATATTGTAATTTTTTTCACTTGTTTATATGAAACTTTTAACATCTAAGACGTTCTCATTGAGAGAGAGAGAGAGAGAGTAGTTTAAGAACCTCATCATCTCTTTTTAAAAAATCTTTTACTTTGATTGAATTATCAATCGTTCTTCTAATTTTATCTTTGTTGGTTGGGTCACTTCTTGTTGGTCGTCAAATTGTTGACCGTGCCAAAATACAACGTATCATTTTTGAATTTGATTACTATGAGAAAGCCTTTCATCAGTTTTATGATACGTATAGAACTGTTCCAACTGGATTAACAAAAAAAGAATGCATGAAATATCCTATATTCGGAGGAGAGTATGTTGCATTGAGTAGAATAGCGGCAAGTGGCGGAAAACCAGCTCATTTTGAACGGCAAAAAGTTAATATTTCGCATGATCTTTTTTGCAACAGTTCTTGTCCAGATACCTCATATGTATCAAAGAAAATTTACGATAGCTATACATATTGCGGAAAATATCTGACAAAGGGGATTATGACAAAATCAGGTCTATTCAGTGATGTTTATGATGGAATAAATTTGTTAGAAGGATATACATGCCGAAGTTACGTTCCCGTAGCTGATGCGCACCTAATGACCTCCGACATTGATACATATTATTTTCCATCAAGCTTTGATACTGACAGCTACCTTGGATTTGTGGGCTTTGCTGATGCACCTGGATACAGATATAATGACGTAATCCGTGGCTATCATCAAAGAGTTAATAATGTATTTGGTGTTAATACTGGAATACAGAAAAAACACGAACTAAATAATCTGAAATATGCAATGACGGTAAAAAATCACAATGCGATAATTTTGTTTAACAGAACAACCGATGGAAAACCCGTTAATGGATTTAGTTCCAAGGCATCTGGATGCTTGAGAAATTCAAATGGTGCAATCAGCGCAAGATTGACTTCTGAATTGGATGCTAAAATTGATGATGGTCGCCCAGGAAGCGGTAAGATACTGGCTTTAAAGACAGGACATTCTCGTTCAAGAGATGCAACGCAATTTGAAATAAACAAAACTTGTTTTGATAGAGATTTTGAAGAAGTTGACAAAGCAATTTATACTTCTGATACAAACTTAAAATACGGCTGCAATATCATCAAAGTAATGGAAGATGTGAAGTGAAATGATGATATAATTTTTTTAGAATTAAAGTTTCTAAAAAATAGCTTATTAAACATGTCGGTCTTGCTTGAAAGAGTGAGGCCGATTTTTTTATGTTGCGCTGCCCGAGGCCTCGCCCTCGCCGTTTGGCACCGCTACGCTCCCCCTCGCTGCGCTCGGCGGCCAAACGCGCTCCGCGCCGCGCAACAAATTTTGGTTTTATCATGAATACTATTTCAAAAAGAACCAAAACTCCAACCAAAATGCCCTGAAATCGTAGTTCATACCCTTGTTGCCAAGCCATTTGCCATGGAGTGAGTGGGTATATGCAAAGACAATGAACTTGCCCGGCGCAAGTTTGCGTGCCATGAATAGGTCAATCGCGGTATAGCCATTGTTGCTGATGAAATTGAAGGCATCCATGTTAAACTTGCCGCCTTGCGCAAAGCCATAAAGCCGCTTACCCTTGTTAATATATGCTTGCTTTTTGATGTAGCCATAGAACATCCAATCCTTCAACCAACGGTGTGTGAACTTGTGGACATATGTCAGTTTCATCTCCATGATGTCGCGGGATGGCATGGAGTTGTATTGCGCACGGTATTTCAGGTTGAATGTGATGGAGTTTTCTGGATTAAATCTATAACCAAATTCAATACCAAAGCCGTGCTTCCATTGTGAGTAATCACCATAAGTATCCAGTCGCCCCGAGCCCTTACCAAAGCTTGGTGTGAATATGTCTGTGTATAGAGAAATGCTGAAATTCTTCTCATTGACAATGGCGTATCTGGCAAACAAATTAATCTGTTGCAGTGCAAATGCCTTGTCAGCAATCTTGCCCGTGATTTTACCGTTCTTGTGTGTAAATGTTTCGGCAAAGAATACATCTGCTCCAATGGTTATACGCTCGGTCAGACCATATTCCATAAACAAACCAGCCCACACAGAAGAAACTTTGTCGCGCTTATTGTAGCGCCCATCGCCCATGGGATTATTGTGCCAGTTGTAATTAATATATGGGTTCAAGAAGAGCATTCCTTTTGGCTGCGGGAAGGCCTCAAATGAGAGAGCGCTTTTATTGCAAACGGCAAATATTGCCACTGCAATCGCAAAAAACACTATCCTCCCTGATTTGTGTGTGATAATCCTAAAATTTATTGCAGATGTTTATGAGAAGGGAATTTTATTTGTCAATACTACCTACTCTTCCATAATTTTTTTTATAATACACCTCCGCGTTCGCGTAAGCATAAAATATTGATCTTTCATAAGGGTTAATTGCAAATTCTTCTGCATAACATTGTTTGTATGCCAAATTACATAACCAAAAAAATGCTTCCACCATGATGATTTCTGCGTTGCAATATCATTAAAATAATAGAAAATGTAAAATGAAATGATAATATAACTTTATTATATTTCTAAAAAAGTCTCTAATAAGTAAATAAAAAACGGGTCGCTCACTGGTAATAGATTGTTGGTGGACGATTTTTCACTTGCAAATTATAAACTTTGAAGTGTTAAGGAATGGGTTGAAATGAGTAGCTTGAGTGTTCATTTGCAGAGTTTTCCTGACTTAAAAAATATTGTCGTAGACCGCGATGTAGTGGCTAAAATGGACTTGGTGCGGGACATTTGCAACAGCGCGCTGTCGTTGAGAAAAGACGCAAATATCCGCGTGCGCATGCCGATTTCCAAGATGACTTTGTGCAGTGGCAGCACTGATTTAGAGCTTGCGCGCGAGTTGAGCGGCGAGTTTTTGCAGATGATAAAGCAGGAAATTAATGTGAAAGAGGTTGAAATTTTCAGCGGAAATATTGACGAAATTGCAAACTGCGAGGTAGTGCTAAACATGCGCGAGTGCGGGAAAATATTCGGCTCAAACCTGAAAAATATTCTTGCAGCACAGAAAAATGGCGAGTGGAAAATCGGTGAAAATGGCAATCTTATTATTGCTGGCGCGGAGGTTGACAAGGTGCTTTTCAAGGTAGAATACAAGCCAAAAGACGGCTCAAAGGCCATGCAGTGCGCGCTCCACAATGTGCTTGTCATGATTGACACAAAAATCACGCACGAACTGCTGCTGGAAGGGCTCTCGCGCGATGTTGTGCGAATGGTTCAACAGGCAAGAAAAGATAATGGACTGTTCATTTCCGACCGCATTGAGACAACAATTTTCTCAAAAGATGTGATATTTAGTGAGGTTCTGGCTCAATGGAAGGACTACATACAAGAGCAAACGCTGTCAGAAAAGTTGGAACTTATCAGCAATTTTAGTGAGGCCGAGCAGGAAATGGTGGAGATAGACGGCTACAACTTTGGCAACAGGATAAAAAAGATTTAGTTATGCGAAAAACGATTGCAAACGCGGTGAGCTATACTGGCATCGGACAATATACTGGAAAATATTTAACTGTCACATTGAAGCCAGCTGAAGCGGACAGTGGCATTTTTGTGTGCCGAACGGATATTGGCATTTGCAATCCGATTATCAAAGTTGGCCGTGAGAGCACTTTTGATGCCGCGCATTTGAATACCACAATGTCAAACGGCGAGGTAAAATTGCTGATGATAGAGCATCTTATGTCGGCGGTATGGGCACTGAAAATCACCGATTTGGAAATAGATGTTGACGGTGAAGAGGTACCAATGTTTGAAGGCAGTGCAAACTACTGGATAAGATTGTTGCGCTCGGCTGGCATAGTTGATATTGGCGATGATGACTGTGTTTATAATATCCCGCATGAAATCAAAGTTGAAAACGGTTTTGGAAGCATAACTGCGCGTCCGTGCGACCATTTACGCATCAATTTTGAGCTTGAATTTGAAGAAAAAACGATTGGCAAACAGGTATTTACATTTGATGAAACGAAGCAGAATTACTTCACTGAAATTGCACCAGCACGGACATTTTGCACCGAAGAGCAAGTTGCTATTCATAAGTCAATCAAGAAGCATTTCAGCAACGTTGATATGGTGATTTTTGGTGATAACGGTGTGAAAACGATTGATAACTATTTACGCTTTCCGAACGAGCCAGTACGCCACAAAATCCTTGATGTAATTGGCGATTTGATGACAACAGGTAAATTTATACATGGCGAGTTTGACTGCTATAAATCAGGGCACGCACTAAATAGAATGATGATAGATAAGATATTTGATTTGACAAAATGAACGAAGAGGAAAAGTTCACAAAAGAGTTTTTGAAACCGATATTTGCAAGGTTTGTATGCTTTGTGAAAGTTGACTGGATTTTGGTTAAAACTTCAAGTATATTTGTAAAAATTCTGTTTTTGGCAAGCATTGCATGTTTGTTCGTCAACCGTTTTACTGGCCTACAAAGTAGATTGCTTGGCTATATGTGCTTTTTGGCATCTTTAGCACTGTTTATCATGCACTTGGATATAAACAGTTTTTTTAGACATATGTCACTCAATAGACGATATTTTTCTCCAGTGCTTGAGAAGATAATCTTTATTTTTCCACTGATTGCATTTATGCTTGTAGTGATTTTATTAATAAAGTAAATCGCGCAAAAAGCAGATAATTCTTGATGGCATTTTGAAGATAAAACCACGCTTTGCATTGGCATATTTATTGAAATTATCAATGTAAAAAGACAGCGCACCAATGATTTGAATGTTCTCCTCTTTTGCAAAGTAGACAGGCACTTTTTTACGGACGATCGCACTGGCTTTTATGTATTCGCTATCAATAATACCGATTTCACAGTTGAATTTATTTTTTGCAATCTGCACTGTATTTTTATATCTCGCAACGCCACCACAGAGCAAAACTCTGTTGAATGATATTTTTTTGTATTTTTTCTTGATGTCCTTGTCAATGCAGTCAAATAGCTCACTCAAACGTGCGTCTGCGATCTCTCTGGCCTGAAAAACTCTCCGAATATCAAAACATTCAGAGTTTTTTATTTCTCCTTTTTCACATATTTCATTGTCTGCCAACTTCAATTTTTCTGCATCTTGGATATGTATTTTCAAAACATTAGCGATGTCGCGTGTCATGTCAAAGCCGCCAATGTTTACAAGCCCCATGTCAATTATCACATCCTTGTGGAGCAGGCAATATTCAGCACTGCACGAGCCAATATCTACCACCAGCGTAATACCTTTTTTTAAGCACTCCTTTATCAAATTTACTACTCCAACACACGATGAAATGTAGTGTTTTGTGTGAATTTTATACTTTTCCATGTATGAACAAAACATCTTTGAGAAGATTTTTCTGACCGCAATAATGCTGGCAAACATCTCAACTTGCTCACATTTTAGCTTGTATGGATTTTTCACAACCGTTTGTCCGTCAATTGTAAAACTATGACAAATGAAGTCCACAATACTATATTCACAACCATATTTTTTGTAAAAGTCCTTAAAAACTTGCATTGAAAGCTTCTCTTCGTTCATGTAGGACACCTTTTGTGGACGCTTGAAAAATAGCTTTTTTTTGTAAGCAAAATGCCGCAACGACTTGTCCTTGATGACAAAAATTATCTCCGAAATGTTAATGTTAAGTTTTCTCTCCGCAATATCAATCAATCGCATCATGATTTCAAAGTTTTCCAGCTGCGCGAGTGAGCTTTGTGGCCGCTGAATTGGCTGTTCTATTGGCACCTTTTCAAGAAATGGAATATCAATAATACTCTTGTTTTCAACTGCGCAAACAAGCAGCGTTATGTGTTCAAGCCCAAAGTCAACAAAGCTTAAAATCTTACGTTTCACAGTGTTATGTTCTATCTTCAAGAGTGGTTTGTAAAATGCAAGGTATTTTGATTAACTTTTCTGTCACACTATCCACTGCCACACCATCGCTGTTTTTTTTACCTCCTCACTCTACCAACCTTCGCTTACGCTCGGCACTGCTCGGCGACCAAACTCGCTCCGCCCCTGGCGCAACATTCACTTCTCAAAATCATTTTTTGCTTGTAAAAAAATAATATTTATAGTACTATTAGTAATATGGGCACCAACGATCAGCCATTTCCAGATGTAGCGTTTATTGCTTTGAAAGATATGGAAGATACGGAAACCAATATTTATTATCCTGATGATTACAGGAATAGATATGCAATAAGTCAGGTTGTTGATGAAAAGAATCACAAAAATATAAAGAAAAATCTGGAATTTTTTAATGAACTTGAAAAAAAAGCAAATGATTTAAAAGTTATCAAGTTGCAAATATTATGCCATGGTTCATATGCACAAATACCAGGTTCAAAAGAACGATTACTTTTGGTTGAAACCCCGGAATACATAGACAGTGTAAAAGCATATCTAAAATCACTCAAAGAGTTCTTGCAAAAGCACAAAGACGTGAAACTGTATATTAATCATGATGTTTGCAATGGTTCAAGAATGTATTACAAAAATGGAAAGTTTTTTGACCTATTTGATGACATAAAAAGGGAACTTGATGGTGTGCTTGATAGAGTTGTAATTGCTACTTGTAAAGATAGAGCTTTCAGATTGGTTGCTCCTTCAGTAAATTATGGATTAAATGAAATTAGCGATGGTATGAGGCGCTATGATGGCAGTATGGAGGAATTGCTTCATGTCATGCTTGGAAATAATGAAGAATTTCACAAAATGGCAAATTTTGTTGCAAAAATCACAGCCAAAGATTTAAAGCTTAAAATTGATGATCCAATTGTAAGAGATGTAACGAATGATATTGCGACATTTATTTTGTTTCCAACATTCGTCAAACTAAGCAGGGCATTAAATCATCGTGAGTATTACCATTTTGACAAAGATAATAAAATGAAAATTTTTGATGAAAAAAGTGAAGTTGGCAAGAAAAAGAAAAACGAATTTCTTGGTTTGAAAAAACGAAATACGCCTGCAAAGAAAAATAAACAAACTTTGATGGAAATGGTACAGGATATTATAAAAAAATAGATTGTTGTTGATGGCGTATCGTGCAGAGAAAAATAATAAAACAATTAAAAAAGCAAAAAAAATTTATTTCAATCTGTCCAGCTATTTTAGCACCCAAACCTGCCTATTGACAAATTAAAAAAATGTGGTATTATGTGGACCTATGACCCCCGTAGAAGTAAAGTTGAATGGTTCAAAAGTGAAGTTGAAGGAAGGCATGATGTTGTATTGCGCATCTCATGGTCCCGGAAAAGTTGTCAACATTGAGACAAAAGAATATCTTGGTGAAAAGATTACATTTTGTGAAATGCGTTTTGACAAGGATGACATGAAAATCCTTACGCCAATTGACAAAATGAAGGAAATGGGAATGCGGACAATAATCAGCAAGGAAGTTGCCAAGAAAATCCTTGAAAGCGTTTTAAGCAAACCAGCAAAAAGCGCCAAGGGTATCTGGACAAAAAGAATTGTTGAATGCCAGACAAAGTTGGACTCAGGAAGTGCTTTATTGGTTGCAGAAGTTGTGAGAGATTTGTTTGCTGGTATGAAAGACCCAAACAAGTCATACGGTGAAAGAGTATTGTTTGACAAGGCATTTGACCGCTTTGTATATGAATATTCTTTGGCATTGAATATCACGATTGAAGAGGCCAATAAAGAGGTTTTGGATGTGCTTGAAGCAACTTATGCATTAACCCACAAAAATGACGTTGATGTTGAGGAAGCTGGAACAGACGATGACTTCTCTGACGAAGACCTTGACGAACTCACTGATGACGATGACGAAGATGAGGCAAGGAAGAGCGCGTAATGCACTTTTTCTCCGCCTTGTCGGATTTGAAATAAAAGTAATAAACATAAACAAACCTTAAAAATTGACAAATCACCAAATTTTGATAAAATTTGCCACCGATGAGTAAGTTTAGAATATTCCACGTGGCCGCTTTGTTTGCTCTCTTTTTTACAGCCAATACGCAAATCGGGCTTTGTGAATATTACGATGCGATACAACCACATAGAAATGACTTGCAGGACTACTATTATAGCACGCTGACAGAGGAAATTCCAACAGACAATGGCATGAGTTTGGATGCCATGAAATTGAAATATGAGGATGGGCTTTATGACCTACAAAAAGATGAAGAAAACTATGCGCATGAGCGAATGCTGTACGCAGAAGCATTGTCAGGTGATAAGAGCAGACGGCAGGAGAAAATAGAGGAGGGTTTGATTGTGGATAAAGCAAAAACAAAAACAGTGACTGTAAATACAACAACGACGAATTTAAATAGTGAACCAGTCGCAACACAAGTTGAAAAGAAGGATATTAACAAGCCA
>CAMNMI010000036.1 GCA_946544555.1 uncultured Rickettsiales bacterium | reverse complement strand
TTCTTTAATCTTCCCAATCACCTCATTCAAAATCTCCATTCCTTTGTCAAGGGTTTTGAGGAACAAAGTTTCCTCTCGCTCAATAACTGATTGAATTTGTTGCTGGTTTTTCACAATTTCTGGATATGCCTGCCCCATTGTTTTTGCAACACTTTCGGTCAGTTTGTAGAGCCAACAGCCCCCATTTTTGTTGATTTGGTGAGCATAACGGATGGCACGGCGAATAATCCTTCGCATTACATATCCTCTGCCAAGATTTGAAGGCAAAACTCCGTCGTTTATCAAGAAAGTCATTGCTCTTATGTGGTCGGCAATCACCCGCAGTGGCACATCATCCTTCAAACTCTCACCAGTGCGTTTGTCATATTCTTTGATGTCATTGATGATTGCTTGCATAAGCGAGGTTTCGTAGGTGTCGGTTTTGCCTTCTGCAACGGCAATCAATCGCTCCAAGCCAGAGCCGGTGTCAATGTTTTTGGCTTTCAGTGGCTTCAAATCGCCATTTGTGAACCGCTCAAATTGAGTGAAAACCAAGTTCCAAATTTCCATATAGCGGTCGTTTTCGCCAACTCCGCCTTCCATATTTCCGCCCCTGATTTTTGCATTTTCGCCGAAGTCGTAGAATATCTCACTGCAAGGTCCACAAGGCCCTGTGTCTCCCATAGTCCAAAAATTATCATCGCTGGAAATCTTAACAATTCTGCTCTCGTCAATGTGCTTTTTCCACAACTGCAATGCCTCGTCATCAGTGTGATATACGGTGACATATAACTTATCTTTTGGAAGTTGGAGGTTTTTAGTGACGAACTCCCAAGCCCAAGCAATGGCTTCTTCTTTGAAGTAATCGCCGAATGAGAAGTTGCCAAGCATTTCAAAAAAGGTGTGATGGCGATTGGTGTAGCCCACATTGTCAAGGTCATTGTGTTTGCCCCCTGCTCTAACGCATTTTTGACAACTGCAAGCCCTTGTTATCTCATCGAAACCACTATTTGGCAAGCCAGCAAATCTGTCTTTAAACTGGTTCATTCCTGCGTTTGTGAAAAGCAGTGTGTTGTCGCCAGCAGGCACAAGAGAAGAGGATTTAACCTCAACACACCCTTTGTCTTTGAAAAAGTTTAAAAACTCATCGCGAATTTGTTGATATGTAGTTGACATAAATTTTTCTGCAAGCTCCGATGATGGTTTTTAATTTCAAGGGTTTTCAAAACAAATCGGCCTCACCCTTTCAGGCAAGACCGACCTGTTTAATAAGCTATTTTGTTAGAAAACTTATCTAACAAAACTAATATATCATCATTTCATTTCACATCTTCCATTACTTTGATGATATTGCAGCCGTATTTCAAATCTTTTGAAGAGTGGTAAATCGCTTTGTCGACATCTGGCACAAGCTTGTCATAACATGCAGCTTTTATTTCATCATCTGTGGCACTGGTTCTTCTGGCCCATCCGCTTTTGGCTGCTAAAATTTTACCAGTTGCAGGTCTGCCATCATCAATTTTGGCGTCAAGCTCACTTGTCATAGCGGCGGATAAGGCCCCCTGATTATTACTATCTCGTGTAACCTGTGCTGAAACAATTCTGAACATAAATATTGCATTGTGGTTATAAGATGACCTAAACCATGTTTTGTTTGTTTCTTCTGGTGCATTTTTCATATTTGACATTTGCCCTGCGTTAGGAAAAACACACATAACTGGATTACCATCTGATCTTTTGTTGGTAAAACCAATAAAATTAATAAAGACACGATCATCAAAAGAGGCTGTTGCACTTCTTGATTGTGCAAAAGTTGTACCATCAAGATCTGTTGGGTTTGAACATGATTTAGTTTCTTTTAAACCATTGTCTTTGCTATGTTTACAATCTTTATGCCGTCCATTCAGCTGTGATACAAAATTCTCGTTATCAATGTATGATAATAGAGTGCACATGGCTGTAACATAACTACCATAAAGATGCGTCTGTATAAGTGCTCTATTGTTTGCTGATTTGCCTACGTCAAAGAAACCGCATTCTTTTGTTTTCTTTGTATATTCTATGAGCTTTTGAAATTCACCATATTTTTTAGCCTCTTGTTCGCCCATATTTCCGGGAACAACACGATACGTATCATAAAACTGATGAAAAGCTTTCTCATAGTAATCAAATTCAAAGATGATACGTTGTATTTTAGCACGATCAACAATTTGACGACCAACAAGCAAACTTCCAACAAGAAGTGATAATATAAGAAGAACAATAGATAATTCTATTAAAGTAAAAGATTTTTTTAAATTATATTTAAGAGATGATGCAAAGTTTAAATTACTCTCTCTCTCTCTCTCTCTCTCTCGAAGAGAACGTCTTAATTGATGAAAGTTTCATATAAAAAACAAGTTTGAACAGAGAGAGTATAGTAAGTGGAAGATAAATGTCAAGAGGTGAGAAGATGAGAGGTACGCTTTTTTGCATCTTGACTATTCCCAATAACTTTGTAAAATCAGCATTATTATCATGAAGCGCGAGAAAAAAATATCATTAAATCTTTCTCACAGGTTCTCGAATACAATATCACAAGTCAATGGCTGTACGCGCAAACACGGCATCATTGTGCGCCGTTTGTTCCGCTTGATAGGCAACCGTTCAAACTATATTCTGCTATTTTTGAGCTTTTTCATAGTATCGTTACCATTGCCAATGCCGCCTGGATTTACCATGATTTTAGCCATTCCAAGCATTCTGTTTGCCGCACAAAACCTATACGGTGCTGAAACAATTTATGTCCCGAAGTTCATAAATGAAATCAGAGTAAGTAAAAATGTTATCAGGAAAATAGACAAAATCTCGCGCAAATATGTCTTTACTATTGAAAAAATAACATGTCAAAGGTTTAGCTTTTTATGTGGTTCGAGAGCAAAAAAAGTTCATAATATTGTATTGTTGATTTTTGCAATCGCAAGCGCCGTTCCAATCCCTATGTTGTGCATAATTCCAGCACTTGGCGGTGTTCTTTTGAGTATTGGACTTGTCGTTTCGGATGGATTGTTGGTTATCATTAGTTGGCTTGTTGGATGTGTTGGAATTTCAATCATCTGGACGGCTATTATGGCATTTATGAAGGTCAAGGATGTTATTCCGTTATAATTACTTGACAATTAAAATAATGTTCTAACTCTACATCAATATGGCACAAAAAGATATACATCCTGATTATCATGAAGTTGAAATTGAGACATTTGAGAAAGATGGTACAAAAAGAATTTTCAAAAGCATGTCAACGGTAAAATGGGACAAGGTGGTCGCTGAGGTTAATATTTATAAGCATCCAGCTTGGAAAGAGGACACCAAGGTTGATACAGAAGGTAGTATCAATAAGACGTTGCAAAAGTTTAACAGTAAGTTTAGTCGCTTTAAGAAGGTTCAGAATTAATCGTTTTAGCTTTCTAAAAAGATGGAGATGAGAAGAATTTTCACACGGTTCAGCAAGTTTGTAGCTATATCATGTCTGTTTTTGTCAGTGATATTTGGCAGTTTGTTCGCTGTTGAATTGTTCTCAGTCAAGAATGACATTACGATTTTTTTGCACGAGGGAAGTAGTATAAATAGCATGTCAAAGGTTCTTGAAGAGCAGGGGGCCATTGGTAGCTCCGTCGTGATGCGTAGCTATGCAAAAGTTCATAATGTCTTTGACAACTGCGGGCATGTTTTTTTGGGTGAATATACATTCAAGAAGGGTGAAAGTTTTTCAAGCGTTCTCTACAAAGTTTGCAATGGAAAGTCTGCAGATTTTAAGATTACTTTTAAGGAAGGAATTCTTATAAAACAGGTTGTTGACATTATAAACGATAATCAAAAGGCAAGCGGAAAGTCAATTAAATATGACAAAGAGGGCACGATTTTGCCAGAGACCTATTCTTTCAAAAGTGGTATTTCTCGTTCAAAGTTGCTTTCAAAAATGAGATATGATTTTGATGTTTTTACTAAAAAAGCATGGGAAAAGCGCGATAAAAAACTTCCACTGCAAACTCTTGAAGAGGCAATAATACTTGCATCAATCGTTGAGGCCGAGGCTAAAACGGACGATGAGAGACCAATCATAGCAAGTGTTTATTTGAATAGGTTGGAAAAAGGCATGAGGTTGGAGGCTGATCCGACTACTATTTATGAGATCACAAAAGGACAGAGGAAGCTTGACAGACCACTAACTTTGGCTGATTTGCGCATAAAAGGTGATTATAACACATATCAAAAAACAGGTTTGCCAATTGGGCCAATATGCAACCCAGGCAAGAGCTCTATTTTAGCCGTTATGCATCCGGTTCAAACTGATTATTTATTCTTTGTTGCGAAGAGTGATTTGAGTGGGCATGTTTTTGCAAAGACTTTTGAGGAACATGGTAAAAACGTTAAGGAGCAGAAGAGGATTAAACCAAAAGTTGAAAAAGCTGTACAGGAGAATGAAGAAGAGAGCAAGACAGTTACTGTGATTGACAGAAAAGTTTCAAAAAATAAAAGCACAAAAGTGAAAAAAGCGCATATAAAAAACAAATACGACACCAAGAAAGTGAAGACAAAAGCAAAAACAAAGAAGAAGAAAAATAAGAAATGATTTCCGATTTGGACGCCGAAATAGAGAGCTTGGAGAAGAAAATTGAGGAATGCAACAGGGCGTACTACGATGAGAATAGGTCAGTTATCAGCGATTATGAATATGACTTGCTAAAAAAGCGGCTGCAGGAATTGCGCAAGCAGCAGCAAAAAAAGGGCGGTGGTGGGCTTTTTGGAGACATTGTTGTTGAAGATAAAATTGGCTATAAAGTCAACAGTAGGTTTAGAAAAATCACACACAAAAAAAGGATGATGTCGCTTGCAAATGCACTGACTTTGGAGGAGTTTTATGACTATATTGATAAGACAAAACGCTTTTTGAAGACCGACGTTTTTCCAGAATGCGTGTGTGAACTAAAAATTGATGGTCTCTCGTTTAGCGCAATGTATCACTACGGCAAGTTGAGCTATGTCGCAACACGCGGAGACGGCTTGGTTGGTGAAGACGTGACACAAAATGTCTTGCAGATTGCGAATTTTCCGCAGAAATTGGAGGCGCCAGAGGTTGCAAAGCTGGAAACTTTTGAGGTGCGCGGCGAGATTTATATGCCGAAGGCCGAGTTTGAAAAGTTGAATGAAAACCTGCCTGATGACAAGAAGTTTTCAAATCCGCGCAATGCTGCCAGCGGGACGCTCCGTCAGTTGGATAGTGAGATTGTGCGACAGAGAAATCTGAGCTATTATGCCTATTTTATTGGCGAGAGCAGTAGCCGAGTTGTGAATTCTCAGAGCGAGGCACTGGATTTACTGCGCAAACTTGGATTTATTGTCAACGAGCACCAGAAAATAGCTGACAAAGTGGAGGAAATTGTGGCATTCCACGATGAGATTGCGCGCATCAGATACGAGCTGGACTGCGACATTGACGGCATTGTGGTGAAGGTGAATTCGTTTGACTTGCAGGAGCGGCTTGGCAACACTGCGCACGACCCGCGATGGGCGATTGCGTTCAAGTTTTCAGGCATCACGGCCACGACAAAACTGCTTGCGATCACTAATCAAGTGGGGCGAACGGGCGTCATCACACCTGTGGCGGAGCTCGTGCCGGTCAACATCGGCGGGATAATTGTCAAGCGGGCAACTTTGCATAATTACGATGAGGTGCGGCGGCTTGATTTGGCGCTTGGCGACTTGGTGCAGGTGAAGAGGGCAGGGGATGTGATACCGAAAATTGTGTGCGTGGAGCAACAAAACGGCGGAGAAAAGGTGTCCGCGCCGACTGTTTGTCCGTGCTGCGGGACAGAATTGGTGTCAAACGATGAGTATGTTGCGCTGGTTTGCCCTAATCACAAGGGCTGCCGAAGCCAAGTCATTGACACAATACGGCATTTTGCATCAAGGAAGGGACTTGACATAAATGGCCTTGGGAAGCAAAATATTGCGCTGTTTTACGACCTTGGCCTACTAAAAAGTGTGCTTGACATTTTCTCGTTGCAGGAGCACCGTGAGCAGCTTGAAAACTTGGATGGCTTTGGTGAGAAATCAATTCAAAACTTGTTTGCGTCGATAGAGGAGGCCAAAAATGCAGACTTCAACAAGGTGTTGTATGCACTTGGAATTGATGATGTTGGCGAAAATGTGGCAAAGTTGTTGGCGAGCTACTACAAAGATTTTGATGACTTGCTAGATGACATGGTAGTGTTTGAGCGTGTTCAAAATATCAATGGGCTTGGCGAAAAGGTGATTGAAAACTTGAAGAATTACTTCAACAATAAGGAGAATTTGGAGCTTGTGAATAAACTAAAAGTGATTTTGAACATCAAGCAATTTCAGAAGACGGTCGGAAAATTTAGTGGTCAAAGTGTGGTTTTTACTGGTTCTCTTCAATCTATGACGCGCTCACAGGCTAAAATACAAGCAGAAGCGCTTGGATTTAAGGTTTTGACGGCCATTTCAGGTGCTGCGACATATCTTGTCTATGGCGAAGATGCTGGTTCAAAGCTCAAAAGGGCGCAGGAACTTGGTGTTAAAACTATAAGTGAAGAAGAATGGGTGAAAATTGTTAATTAATAACAGAAAAACTTGCATTAATGATTTTTTTTTGATAAATTTTCACATGTTTTAATTGTTTGATATGAATGATGAATATGAAAGTAGTGAAAATGAAAGTAATGAAAATTTAATTGGCACAGGAAACGATATTGATGGTTTTGATAATATAAACAGTGGTGATGAAGGTTTTTGTGGTTATTTCCAAGCAGAAGATACGGAGGAAAGTAAATCTGTGTATAAAGTTGTTGAAAAAGACGGCAAGCCATATGTTGGACGGGACGATGAAAAAACAAAATTGTTAAAAGATAGTGGTTATGATTTTAAACCAGACGATGATAGAATGGTTATGAAAATAGAAAATACTTTTTTTAAAAATGCTCAACCAATGAACCCGGATGGTATATTTAATGAAGTGTATGATAATAATAAAGATTTAAATTCATTTATTAAAGATCCACAAGCATATCAAGCAGGGCACAATTTGCAAAATAATCATTTTGCCAATAATAACATGCAAATGCAAAATATGATGGGATTTAATGGTATGATGAACAATAACAATATGGCAATGATGGCAAACATGATGAACGGTATGCCAATGATGCCTAATATGATGGGTATGCAAATGGGCTTTGGAAATGGCATTATGAATAACAATATGCAACAACAAAACATGATGAATAACACGATGTATCAGAATAATATTGTTGACAACGGTATGCCAAACTACCAACAATTTCAAGGTTTCAACAATGGCCTTGGAGGACAAGGGTTTTAAAATAAGATGTTGATTTTTAAATATATTAAAAGTCCATATTCTGGCTATAAATATGGACTTTAACTTCAAAAAATTTGAAAAAGAAGCACAGGAAAAGTGGCAAAAAGCAAATGCTTTTAAGTTTGATAACAACAGTAAACATCCGTATTATGTTTTGGAGCAATTCCCGTATCCGTCAGGGAATATACACATGGGGCATCTCCGTTGTTATACGATTGGTGATGCAATTGCAAGATTTAGAAGACTGCAAGGATATGATGTTTTACATCCATTTGGCTTTGATGCATTTGGTCTTCCTGCTGAAAATGCCGCAATAGATAATGGTATAAATCCTTCCGTTTGGACGCATAAAAATATTGATAAAATACTTGGAGACCTTGATAAAATGGGAATGTCAGTGGACAAGAGCCGTATTCTTGCGACTTGTGAACCAGAATATTACAAACACGAGCAAAAAATGTTCTTGGATTTCCTAAAAAATGGCATTGCATATCAAAAAGAGAGTGTTGTAAATTGGGATCCTGTAGACCACACAGTTCTTGCAAACGAACAAGTTATAGATGGAAAAGGTTGGAGAAGTGGAGCTATTGTTGAGAAAAAAAGGTTAAAGCAGTGGTATTTGAAAATTACAAAATATGCTGATGATTTACTTGAATGTCTTGATAAGGCACTGCCAGAGTGGCCTAATAAAGTAAAAGTGATGCAACAAAACTGGATTGATAAGAGTTATGGTGCGACTATCAAATTTGTCTCTCCACTTGGTGATATTGAGGTTTTCACAACGCGACCGGATACACTTTTTGGTGGAAGTTTTGTTGGTTTATCTCCATTTCATCCACTTGCAAAGCAAATTGCGGAAACAAACAAAGAAGTTGCAGAATTCATAAAACAATGCGAGAGCGACCAAATGAAAGGTGCTGATGCAAATGAAAATAAGGAGAAAAAAGGTATTTTCACGGGCATAAACTGCAAACATCCACTTACAGGAAAAGATATGCCGTTATGGCTTGCAAACTTTGTCTTAATGGATTATGGAACCGGTGCAGTTTTTGGTTGCCCTGCTCATGACGAAAGAGATAGAGAGTTCTGGGACAAATATGGAATTGAATATCTGCCTGTAATTGATGAAAACGGAAAACTTATAAACTCTGGCAGTTTCAATGGATTAACAAGCAAAGAGGCTAAAGAAGCAATTACAAAAGAACTTGAAAAACTCGGCAGAGGCGAGGCAAAAGTTATGTATAAACTTCGCGACTGGGGGGTTTCAAGACAAAGATACTGGGGATGCCCTATTCCAATGGTTTATTGCGACAAATGTGGTTGCGTTCCAGAAAAAGAAGAGAACTTGCCAATCACTCTGCCCGCCGATGTTGAATTTGACGGCAAAGGCAACCCGCTTGATAAACACCCAACTTGGAAACACTGCAGATGCCCTGTCTGCGGAGCACCAGCCACCCGCGAAACCGACACATTTGACACATTCTTTGAAAGCAGTTGGTATTTCCTCC
>CAMNMI010000035.1 GCA_946544555.1 uncultured Rickettsiales bacterium | reverse complement strand
TTTGTTGTTGCGCTGCCCGAGGCCACGCCCTCGCGGTTTGGCTACGCCTCGTGCCTCGGCGACCAAACTCGCTCCGCCCAGCGCAACCTATAACTACACCTCACCTCACTTTCTCCACCAACGAGTTAGGTATCAACATATACCATGCCCCTGCAAAGTTCTGGTTCTTGGCAATAAATTCTCCCTTCTTACCATGCCCCATATACAAGTCGGCTCTGACAACTCCTTTGATTGCACTTCCCGTGTCTTGTGCAATGCATAATCTGTTCCAGTCAATCCATTTGTCATCATCGTTGTTATCCATGTCAACGATTGGCAGATGTGTTTCTATCCACATTGGTACACCGTAAGGTATAAATTCTGGGTCAACGGCAATACTTCTTGACTGCACCAGCGGTGTACCCTGTGAGCCAAGTGCTGGGTCAAGACCTGACTTTTTACTGAAAAATACAAACGATGGGCTTACACTTGTTGCTTGCAAGGCCTCACTTGGATGTTGGTTGAGCCACTCAATTTGGTTATAATATCCAGTCACTGGGCAGAAACCAGGATTGTTATTCAAGAATTCACTGTATGACACAAATGGCTGGTTGTTCTTGCCTGCAAAGCTAAATCTAAATGACTGGCCTCCTTCGGTAATACCAATTCCCGTTCCTTGCACCTGCATGAAATATACATCCATTGGGTTGCTTGCCCACGCCAATTCGAGTCCTCTTCCGCTCAACACACCAGCGTTTACCTCCGCTCTGGTTGGACATTTTGATTTATCTGTGCCCTTGCATTCTGGTGGAAGTGCATAAATTGGATACCAGTATTTGTCGCTTCTCTCCAATGAGATTGGTAGCTCCCAGATGTAATATCCAGTGAATTTGCTGTTATCTTTTGCTACTGTTGCATCTTGTACGCGGAATGGTGAGAAATATCTCTCAAAGAAGGCCTTTGCAAAGCCAGATTTGTAATATTGTGATCCAATGTCGCAGAGTTCTCTCCAATCGCTTTCTGTTCCAATGGATATTGTTTTTGATTTTACCTCCTTGATGCCACTCTTGAAGGCCTTACAGCTTTGCAGGAATGTGTATAATGCGTCTTTGAAGTCATCACCGTGCCAATCTTCAAGGTAGGTATATGCAGTTTCCGTGAACTTCATCTTGCCACGCGTGAATGTCCTGACATTTTTCACACACTGTGAGCCAGCAGACGAATTGACTACACCATCATCAATGATGTCCGCCATCAAGCTTGTGTTTGCTGCACGACAAAGCCCAAGCTCACCCATTAGATCTTTTCTGTCAAATGGTAAAAGTTGTGACGTCAAACGGTTTTGTGTGAAAATTTTACGTCCATTTGCTGTCTTTTGTCCCACTGCATTTGCATCACTATTGATTTGGAACTCAATGTCTTCCAAGAACATGGATTCCTCCATCGTCACAGATGACAAGTTAGTGTTAATATATGGCTTTGTCTTGCCGACTTTTACTCCACCTTTTTTGTTGGCAATGTAGTAATATCCCTTTTTCAGCATCTTTTTTGTAGGGCCGGAGTAGGTTCCAACTGTTCTGTATCTTGTGTCAAAGCCATCGCTCGCGCAACCAGCCAATGGTAATAAAACCAATGATAATAATAAAACATTGTTAAAACAACTTTTGCATGTCTGCAATCTATTTTCCTCCATCTGCCGCATCATCAAATTCCTCAATTTTGCTGATAAACCATGTTGCATCCTTCTTGCCAAGTGTGTGGACAAAACTCCATTTCTCACAGACATTCACAATCTCCTTTTTGTCTCCATCAATGACCTTGCCATCTTTGTCTGTTGTGTAGTTTATCTGTTGCATTTTGAATTTCATGTCAATGCAATATTGATTTCCAAGTTTAGTTATGTCAGCAATTTTAGCCTCGTCAAGAGATACCAGCACAATGTGATTTCTGTTTTCTCCTGCAAATGATGCCAGCACCGCTGCTGCCAACTCACTTGTCATGAATTGCTTGATTTCATCTTTTTTCTGCTCCTCATTGGCCTTGATGACTGCCTCTAACACCTTTGTTGCAATGCGTTTGAACCTATTCAATGTGAACCCACCAATTTCATCACGCAGAGTATTTGCATGCTTCAAAGCTTCTGTGCTCAAATAGTTGTAATCTCCGCTTTCAAGTTCACTTTTTTCTTTTTCCTCCTCATGCACCTGTTCAGCATCCTTTATTCTTCTCTTCTTCTCCCTTCTTGTTTCGTTGCCATATCCAAACATCTCGTCATCATACTCATCACCGAGCATGGACTTCAACTTCTTGAATAAGAAAAACGATATAATTGCAAGAATTATTATTTCAATCACAGCAAACCAGTTAATCAGCAGTATATGAAAAATAATTGTCAAATAGAATATTTAGAACAAAATACTCTTTCAAATGTTAGTGCTAAAATAAGTATGCAAAAAGTTTTTATATGAAGAAGTATTTTAATTCAATTAAAGAAGTTATAGATAATGAAAAAAATGATTGAAAAATATAACACGGTTGACTTTAAAGTTTAATATTAGAAAATTAACTGATAGTTTATTTATATGAAAATTAGCAAGTTGTTTTTTGGACCAGAAATAAATAAATGCAAGCAATCATATACGCTTGTTGAGCTGTCAATGGTTATATTAGTTTTATCATCAATGATGGGAACACTGATGGTTGGAAAAAATATAATTGATAGGGCAAGAATGCAAAGAGTGATATATGAGTTTGATTATTACGAAAAAAGTTTCCATCAATTTTATGACACTTATAAAAGTGTTCCAGGTAGTTTAAGTTATAGAAAGTGTTCAAAACGATCTGTTTTTGCGCAATATAAAAATACCAAATATAATAATTTCTGTAATTGCATAGCAGTAAATGAAGAACAACTTGTTTCTGATCGAATAATTTATGGGTGGCTGAACTATTCTTTATATTCTGTTGTTTCTCAATTGTATACTTCAAAGTTGATAGATAAAAAACCAAAGATTTTAGGAGAATATCAGGAAGATGGGGATTTTTGTCCTTACAGTTCGTCAAGTATTGGAAACAAGTTTTTAGTTGGTCATTGGAATACAAATACAGACACCGCATTGCAATCTTCATTTGATAATAATGCTTGGATACAGATAACTGGATATAATTTTGAAAAAATGAACCTTTCTGGTGAAACAATGGAACATTATAAAAAATTTGCTAATGCCAATTCAAACACTTATTTTAACGGCAATGCACCGCATGAGTTTGATGATGAAAATTTTTTGAAGGAATTAGATCAAAAAAATGCGATTGTTTTATATTCATATGATGAAGGTTTCTCGTTTGATTTTAGTCAGGCATTTAGCTCTGGAAGATTAAAACGTTCTCAAGTTGGAGTATTGAATTCACTTGTTGCAAATCACATTGACATAAAATTTGATGATGGAAGACCAGGAAGTGGAAGAATTTTAGCTCTAAAAAGCGGAAATGCACATTATGATAGTATTGAAATGAGAGAACATATGAAGCATTGTTATGACAGAAGAGCGGATAAAGTCAGCGAGGCATATTATAACGACTCAACTAATAGAAAATATGGATGCAATCTTATATGGGTTCTCAATGATGTGAGAAGATAATGGTTGCATAATAAAATCTTCCTAATACAAACACTACAAACAAGTATGGGTTATAACAATGCACCAAGCTTTGAGAACTTGGTGGTATTTGATATTGAGACAATTCCGGACACCAATTTGGCTGGCGAGCTGTGCGATTTGTCCGCCGAACAGGCGGCTGCGATGTCACTTCCAGAGCTACGCGATGCAATGGCGCAATACCACATTGAAAAGCATAACGGCAATGCATTTTTGCGGCAACCATTTCACAGAATTGCGTGCATAAGTTTTCTACTTGCGGAGATTACCAACAACTTTGGGCGCGAGCAATATACATTCAAAAAGCTGGAAAGTTATAGCGCGTTCAATGCGACAGAAGAGGAAGTTGCGCGCAAGTTTTGGAAGCTGTTGGAGGCATCAAAACCGCGCATTGTGTCGTTCAACGGGAAGGTTTTTGACATCAATGTGTTGAAGTGCAAGGCCTTGCAATATGGCATTGATTGCAGTTGGTATTTCAACTTTGGCAGCAAGTTTGACAGCTATGAATATCCATATGCCGATGCACACTTTGACCTGCTGCGGAAGTATGGCGAATACACTTTACATGAAATGTGTATTGCGCTTCATATCCCTTGCAAGCTGGGCGTAGATGGATCACATGTTGCCGAGTATTTTGATGATGGTAAGTTCAATGAAATCCGTGAATATTGCGAGACGGACGTTTTAGCAACTTATCTTGTGTATTTGCGCATGGCGTTCGTACAAGGATGGATTGACAAGGATGAGTATAATAATTGTGTCAAGACAGTTGAGGGACACCTGCAAAACACTAACAAAAAAGGATTAAAGGAATTTCTTGACGAGTGGTATAGGTTAAATCCGAAGGGATTAGTAATGTAATATTGTGCCTCCAGAGGCCACACAATTGCGTTTTTTTAATCCTCACTCAACCCGCGTCGCGCAACTATAAAATCTTCAACATTTCATTTGCAAATAAAAATACAACTTTTATCATTCTTATGAGGGGTCATGGCTCAATTGGTAGAGCATCTGTATCGCATACAGATGGTTGTGGGTTCGAGTCCCATTGACTCCACTTGTTATTTATGAGTGGCGGAAACGGAACATTTCAGACAAGCGGCGGAGGCATTGACTCAAGCCCTATCGGCAACGAAATGCAGATGAGCTTCCCCGGCATAAAACTAACCGATGACACAAGCTATGGGATTTTTTCTACCCCAATTGCATCAAAAGGCGCACTGTTAAGCATGGAAGTTGGCCACACCGAACGCCTTGATAGTCACATGCAAATACCAGTTGCAAATGTAGGACAACACTCTGCAGGCCAGCAGATGGGCGGTATGAACAAGATGTTGAAAGGTATCAATATGAACAGCAGAATTGGAGCCGGCTTCGGACAATCGCTTGGCGGCTAAACCTTCAAAATTTCCTCCTCTTTTTTCTTGGCTTGCTTGTCAATTTCGTCCACAGAATTGTCGGTGAACTTCTGAATTTCCTTCTCCAAACGCTTCTGTTCGTCCTCAGAAATTTCACTGTCCTGTTTCATATTTTTCACTTTATTCATCGCATCTTTTCTTGCATTACGGATTGCAATCTTGCCATTTTCAGCAAACTTTCCCAAAATCTTGACAAACTCCTTGCGGCGATCTTCCGTAATCTTCGGCATCGTAATTCTTATGTGTGTTGCCTCATGGATAATTCCAACACCAAGATTAGCCTCTTGTATTGCCTTCGTGATTGCTTTTGAGTTGCTTTTGTCAAACGGAACAACCGACAGGGAAAAGTTGTCAAGCACGCTCACTGTCGCAACCTGACGCATATCCATAAACTGGCCGTATGCTTCCACCTTGATTGAGTCCAGAAAATCAGCTCTCGCGGCGCCAACATGCAATGTCGCAAACTCCCTGACTGTGTGCTCCACAATGCCCGCCATTTGTTTTGAAACAGTGTTTAAATCAAAAGTCATAAATCAAACCGAAATAGTGCTTTTCCGTGAATATAGCGCCGCGACAATCATCTTCGTGATGTTGACCGCCGTGAAAATTGAGCACATAATTCCTAAAATCAGCGTAATTGAAAAGCCCTTAATAAAGCTTCCACCAAAGCCAAACAGCGCCACGGCCGCTATAACAGTAGTCACGTTAGAATCAATAATTGTACTGAGAGCCTTGGCGAACCCGTTCTGAATTAAGTGGTTTGTTTGCGTAATGCCCTGGCGTTTCAATTCCTTCATTTTCTCGTAAATCAATATATTTGCGTCAATCGCCATACCTAACATCAGTACAAAACCAGCGATTCCTGGTAGCGTCAATGTAAGCCCGAAAATCGCAATTATAGCAAGTGTAAAAAGAAAATTCAAACCCAGTGCAAACATTGCCACGGCGCCAAGCTTTTTGTAGCGCAAAATTATAATCATTGCAACGGTTGTAAGTCCTATTATAGTAGCCAAACCTGCCTTTGAGAGAATATTCTTGTCAAAAATTGAGCTCAAATGTCTGTCGTTTATAATCGTTATCTTAGCTGGCAATGACCCCGAGCGCAATAGAACCGACAAGTCAGCAATCTCTTCGCGCGTGAAATTGCCAGTTATTGAGCCATTTCCGCTCAAAATTGGTGTCGTAATCCGTGGTGCCATCAGCACTCTCCCGTCCAACACGATCGCCAAAAGTGAACCAACATTATTCCTGGTTATGTCCCCAAATTTCTTTGTCCCCGCCGAGTTCATCCTGAAATTTATCGCATTCGTCAGGCCATCCGTGTAAGGTTGCACACTTGTCATGCAGTCGCCGTTCAAAGTTGGTTTTTGTTCCATTAAATAGTAGAATTTTTCGCCACCAGTATTCCTTGCACCATATTCCTCATAAACCACATAGTCCTTTGCAATTTTGTCAGGCTTTTTAACAAAAATGTGGCGCCTATCCATCAGATGGAAAGTCAATTTTGCAGTCGTATTTATAACCCTTTTTATCCTGCTAATATCAACTCCCTGCGGCACCAAAAGCACAATTTTGTCCGAACCATAGCGCTGAATTGAAATTTCCTTCACGCCAACGCCGTCAATACGGTTTTTCAAAATCGCAATAGCTTTATCAGTAGCATCAGAAATAATATTTTCCTTCAAGTTATCACTCAAAACTACATCAAAAACGAGCTTTTCATCACTCTTGGAAACAATATTTGTATTGATATTTCCCATGTTTTTTCGCAGCTCACCGAGCACATTTTTTACTTTCTCCTTATCTCCCGAGACAACCACATTTACCACATCTCCGCTGTCATTTTTCGTCTTCTTGACCTCACAATTCAGCTTTTGCTCACTGCAAACAAGCTTTATCGTTTCAATATTGTTATCCAAATACTCATCAATCACGCCGCTACTATCAATCGCAACCGTTAGTTGATTTCCGCCAACAATATCAATACCAAAACTGATTTTTGGTAGCCATTTTAGTTCACTCTTACCTCGGCCGTAGTAGCTAATATTTGCCACAAAAACCGCAATGCTATATGCAACAATCAAGAACAAAAAGCTACACTTGACCGCCTGCCAAGCTCTCTTCCACCTTTGTATTGCTCTATAATTAGCCATGCGCGCACCAATCAATTATCCTCCTTTTTATTGTCAACATTTTCTGTCGCAATTTCGTTTTTCCTGACCGACATCTTAATTACACGGTTAACCTCGGTTTCAAGCACCTTAAAGTGGTATCCATCAATGTCAAATTCCTCATCTTTGACAGGAATATGCTCTATTTCATTAATCACAAAGCC
The DNA here is from genome assembly GCA_946544555.1 of uncultured Rickettsiales bacterium. Lineage (GTDB taxonomy): Bacteria > Pseudomonadota > Alphaproteobacteria > Rickettsiales > Deianiraeaceae > UBA4311. The sequence goes on along the minus strand of CAMNMI010000035.1, from coordinate 1,528 downwards.
ACCAATGCTTGACACCTCCTCGTTCTCAAAGTTGCTCCCGATATTCTCATTTGCATCATTCAAATTCATTTCAGCATCAATAATAAAGCTACCATCATCGCAGTGCAGACACAAATTTGGTACATCCTCGTTGTTGCTCTTGATGTCTCCGACAATTTCCTCAACAATATCTTCCAGAGTGACTACCCCCATCACCCCACCATATTCATCAACAACAAACGCCAAGACATTTCCGCGCTCACGAAATTCTTGCAAGTGGCTTCTGATGCTTGCATCACCCGGCAAATACCATGGCTCGTGCAGTATTGACCGAATGTCTATCTTTGATATGTCTTTATTTTTATACAGTTCACTCATCAAATCGCGGATATGCAGCACACCAAGCATATTGTCATCGGACTTGTCGTAAATAGGTATCTTTGAGAACTGTGTTTTCATGACTTCGTCCACAATCGCTTGCGCGCCAATGTTTATGTCAAGCGCAAACATATCGCTACGGTGCGTCATTGTGTCCTTCAGGTCAACGTCATCCATCTGTAAAACGCCGCTCAACATGTCTTTTTCCTCGCCTTCCAGAGCACCTTTTTTGTGATACATCTCCACTGTTCCGAGAATGCTCTCGTTTGCGTCCTCATTTTCTTCTTCATCATGGATATTCAAAATTTTCACCATGAGATTTGTCATTTTATTCATCAAAAACAGCACTGGCATTAGTGCTTTTGACAACAAAACAAACAGTGGCGCAAAGAACATTGCAAACCGCGTTGGCTGGCGAACTGCAATCATCTTAGGGAATACCTCGCCAAAAACAAAAACTAAGATTGTCATTATGATTGTTGACAGCAGAATTCCGATCTCGTCCCACTCGCCAAACATGTCAGCGAACCACACAGCAGACAGTGACGAGGCGGCTATATTAGCCATGTTATCGCATAAAAGTGCAATACTTATCACTGTGTCCTTCTTGGCAAGCAGCTTTAATGCAATTCCAGCCCTCTTATTACCATCTTGGTTTAAGCGGAATAACTTCTCTTCCGGAGCAGATACAAAGGCCGTTTCAGCAAGGGAACAAAAAAAAGAAAGCGCTATAAGTAAAATTATAGAAATAAGTAGTCCAGTCGGGCCCATAAAATATTAAGCACAAACTTGATCGTTCTGATCAAACCTTGATTTCAAGGCTTTCACCAGTGCACTCACATGCCTTGAAACAGATTTTTTACTGAATAAATTATTCTTTGTAGCAATCATCGCAACGCTCTCGTAGTTGACAACCATTTCCATTCCCTCTTTGTATGTCTTACAAGCTGCTACTGCCTCCTTGGCTTTACGGTAAAATGTGCGAACCTTGCTCTTCTGTGCCGCATTTGCAACTGTTCTCTTCTCTGTTCTTCTAACGTCTTTTTTTGACGACTTCAAATTTGCCATACAGCTTATAGCAGGGAAGATTTTATAATTGTCAAGGGCTATTTTTTACTGTTGCGCCGCCCGAGGCCACGCCCTCGCGGTTTGTATTTCGCTCCTCGCGTTG
>CAMNMI010000034.1 GCA_946544555.1 uncultured Rickettsiales bacterium | reverse complement strand
TTTTTGACTGCGCGCGCCATGTTTTCATGCTTTGGTTTAACTGTTGGCAGAAACTCGCACATAATGTCAATAATTTCCTCCACAATGTCAAAGGCCTCAAACAGGTTCTTTTTGTCCTCTTGTAGGTCTTTGTTGTAGGTCATCGGGATGCCTTTGATAGTGGTTAAAATCGCCATTTGGCAGCCAAATACGCGACCAGTTTTCCCCCTAACCAATTCAAGCAAATCTGGATTTTTCTTGTTTGGCATCAAGCTGGAACCAGTGCAGAAGGCATCGTCAAGTTCCAAAAAGCCGAATTCCTCGGTTGAGTAGATAATCATGTCCTCGGCCAGACGTGAGAAATGCGCTGCGATTATTGACAGACAATTCAGCGTTTCCGCAACAAAATCACGATTTGAAACGGCATTCATGGTGTTTGTGATGATGTTATCAAATCCGAGCTCCTTGGCTGTAAAAGCCCTGTCTTGCGGCAGAGTTGAACCCATTAAACTGCATGCACCAAGAGGACACTGATTTACACGCTTTCTGCAATCCACAAGGCGCACCAAGTCCTCCTCAAACATTTCCTTGTAAGCATCCAGATAATATCCAAATGTGGTTGGAATGGCCTTTTGCAGATGAGTGTAGCCACACATCAAACAGTCCTTATGCTTCTCGCTCTGCTGTTGTAATGTTGCAATGAGCTTTTTCAGTAGCTCTGCCGTGATGTCAACATGCTCGCGTGTCCACAGGCGCAAATCTGTTGCAACCTGGTCGTTCCGACTGCGCGCAGTGTGAATTTTTTTTCCAACATCGCCAATCTCCTTCACCAGCGCATTTTGAATAGCGTAGTGAACATCCTCATCATCAATTTTGAACTCAAATTTTCCATCCTCAACCTGTTGAAGTATCTTCTCCAGTCCACTGAGTGCCAGCGCCAGCTCTTCCTTTGTGAAAAGTCCAACCTTTTCCAGCATTTTTGCGTGTGCCATGCTTGCGATTATGTCCCACTTTGCAAGCCGATAATCAAACAAAATTGACTGGTTAAACATCTTCATTTTCTCATTCAGTGGCTTATCAAAGCGTGGAGACCATGTTTGGCACTTTTCTTTCGTCATACTCTACTGCAAGCCGTCAGCTATACGACAAGCCAGCATAAAAATAATAAAATGCAAGAATTTTAGATATATTACGTGCTTGTTTTTTATTTACACTTATCAAAGTTATTGAACTTGATGTATTTAAATTAAAATATTGACAAAACAAAATAAAAAAAGTAAAATGTCATCGTATTTTTATGCAAACACAACAAAAATCCTTCTCTGATAAATTTATTGAAATTATAAAAGATAATGTCGACAAAAATATGTTTAATGCAGAGAAAATGAATAATATGGACAATGGAATTCGTCTTATTGATAAAAAAAGCCATCATAATTGTTTGATATTTAAAACAACATTTTATGACCCTAAAGAACATGACTTTGTTGTGCTTCTATGTAACGCAAACGCAGTGTTTTTTGATGCTGAAAACATAAAAGACATAAATATTGTTAATCAGATTGATAAATTGACATCTTTAAATAATAAAAACGAATTTAAAAAACTATTTAAGAAAACAGTAGAAGAATATGAAAGAAAAAGAAAATATGCAGGCATTAGCAACGAAACAATTGAAAAAATAAAATACGGCAGTATTTCATCTGATGATTTTGATAAAGAAAAAAACAATCAAGAAGCATCTTTTTTTTCTAACTTTCTTTCCTTCGGTAAAGGAAAATAGTAGCTCAAACCACCACCATCTCCAACTTCGCACCGCAGTTATTGAGCTTCATCTCAATATTTTCGTAGCCACGGTCAAGGTGGTAGACACGGTCACATACTGAAAGTTATTGGATGAAATGTAGAATAGGGAAGAAAAAAGTTGCATTAATGTTTTTTTTTATTATAATACCACTGGTTGATTTATGGAAATAGAGAAAAATAAGATAAAAAACGATATTAAAGAGTTTAAAGAAGGCAAAAAAAACTACTATTTATCATATGGGATGAGAAATTGGAGAGGTAAAGATTTCAATGAGATTAATTTTGAAAGCCCATTTGATGAAACAAAAATACAAAATGCTTATATACCAGCACATGGTGAAAAAGATTTTATTGATAAAGATAATGGAAAGATAAGAGACTTTAAATGCGCCGCATTACATCCAATTATTGAAGACGAAGATATTGTGTCATATTCTTATGGAGGTGTTGGATATGATTTTAATAAAGAAGATACTCTCACGTATATTGGCGGGTGGAGCGATCTGAAGAGTAATTCAAAAGCTAATGAATTATTAAAAAAAATATCTAAAAAAGAGATAAAAGACGGAAAGCATAATGAATTGTATTATGATAGTAACGGTAAAGTAGCAGATAAAATGGTTGGGAAAATATTAAATAGAGCAGATTTGTTGAAAAATACATGTATAAATGAAGATCCAGGAGTTGATAAAAAAGATGATATCAAGAAAATGTCGTCTAATTCAGATAAAACTTTAGATGATTCTTTTAGTGATAATAGATATAATGTATCTGTTTACAATAATACATTGATACCTTATGATTATCAAAGAAAAGTTAAATATGTTGGTACTCGTTTGCCGTATAATTATCGAAGTATGGAAGATGATTATAACAATCTTGGTCTCTCTAGTAACTCGATGTTCGGAATGTGTTATGATTTTCAAACAAAAAAGTTTTTTATGGATAGTTGCGAAATTCTTTGCCAAGGTAAAGATAAGGAAGGAATCAAAGTGGATGGTATATTTTTGTGTCAAAATTTAATTAATGATTTTCTTGACAGATACAAAGGTGGACCTGGATATTGTGGTTTAAATACTTTTTTGGAAAAATTATGTACAATTCTTATCCAAGAATACCCGAAATTATATGTTAGAATAATTAACTCAGAAAGAAAAAGTAAAGAATATACAACTGAACAATTTATAAATGAATGGGTTGCGGAATACGACGAATATTTTGCAGGAATTTTAAATAACAAACTAGAAGAAAAGAAGAAGGAGATCGAAGGTTTGTCAGACAATAATCACCAATACAACCAGAAACAGATAAACAATGATATTGGTAAAGTTAGTGATAAAGGTAACCAAAAATGCCCTGGTGGATAAAGCATTTTCTTTCAACTTATTCCACCACCCTCTCCAACTTTGCGCCGCAGTTGTTAAGTTTCATCTCAATATTTTCGTAGCCACGGTCAAGGTGGTAGACACGATCAATTTTTGATTTGCCTTCTGCCACCAGAGATGCCAGCAACAGTGCTGCAGAAGCCCTCAAATCAGTTGACATGACTTCTGCACTTTTCAATTTTGTACCACCACTTATGATTGCATCTCCGCCGTGGACTTCAATTTTAGCACCCATACGCATCAGCTCGGCCGTGTGCATAAAGCGATTTTCAAACAAATTTTCAGTTATTACTGACCGCCCGTTTGCCATGATGAGCGGGATCATCATCTGGGCTTGTAAGTCCGTTGGAAAACCAGGATAAACGCCCGTCTGGATGTCGCAAGGAGTAAACTCATGTCTTTTGAATGCACGCACCGCAACCTTGTTCTCACCATTGTCATCATATTTCACTTCTTCCAAGCCAATTCCGACTTTTTCAAACACATCTGCATAGCTCTCAAATGTCTTTATGTTGCAGTTTTTCAAGAGCACATTACCGTCTGTTATAGCTGCTGCAATTGCGTACGTGCCTGCCTCAACGTAGTCCTCTGGAACAATGAACTCGCATCCACCAAGTTCTTTTACTCCATGAATTGTGATTGTTTCAGTTCCCGCGCCAGTTATGTTAGCACCGCATTTGTTTAGAAAATCAGCCATCGCAACAATGTGAGGTTCTTTTGCAACATTACGTAAAATTGTGGTTCCGTTAGCTAAAACAGCAGCCGACATCAGATTTTCTGTTGCGCTCACTGATGCCATTGGAAGAGTGAAATCGGCACCTTTCAATCCGCCTTCTGGCGCTTTGGCAACAATATATCCGTCCGTAATTTCAATTTTGGCATCCATAGCTTCAAGTCCGCGCAAATGGAAATCAACAGGTCTAACACCAATCGCACATCCGCCGGGAAGAGACACTTTTGCTTCGCCAAACCGCGTCAATAGAGGCCCCAGAACGAATACCGATGCGCGCATTTTCTTGACAAAATCATATTCTGCAACCAGCTTGTTGATGTTTGAATTGTTTATTGTCATTAAAGAGCAGTCAGGGCCGTATTTTTCAATCTGCGTTGCATCAAAAGAGACCTTTGCGCCCAAATCCAGTAGCAACTGTGTCATTGAGAACATGTCCTTGACATTTGGCAGACCAATTAAAGTAGTTGGTTTAGAACACAAAACAGAGGCTGCCATAAGCGCCAGTCCTGCATTTTTTGAACCTGAAATTCTTACCTCACCATTCAAACAAACTCCTCCTTCGCTCTCAATTCTGTCCATAACAAACCAAGCAATTTGTGAAGATTTTAATTAAATGTCAATGGTTTTGTTGCGCCGCCCGCGGCCACGCCCTCGCGGTTTGTCATCTCCTCGCGTTGCTCGTCCGACAAACCAGCTCCGCCCGCGCGCAACATCCATCTTGACAAATAACTTTTTACAAATATATTACTTTCGTTCAAACTTGTTTTTTTATGAAAATTTCATCACTTAAGACGTTCTCTTCGAGAGAGAGAGAGAGAGAGTAGTTTAAGTTCTTTATCATCTCTTAAATATAATTTAAAAAAATCTTTTACACTTATAGAACTTTCAATCGTTTTGTTAATTCTATCTTTACTTGTTGGTTCTCTTTTGGTTGGAAGACAGATTGTTGACCGTGCTAAGATACAACGTATCATATTTGAATTTGATTACTATGAGAAAGCTTTTCATCAGTTTTATGATACGTATAGGGTGGTGCCGGGGAATTTGGATGAGAAAAAATGTAATAAACATACTGTTTTTAGAAATTTTGATACAAACGCTTGTACATATAACGCCAAATATGGTTCTTATTCATTGGTTACTAAAATTAATAACCATAAATTGAATGGTTCTTATAATACATTAAGGCCATATACGGCGTCTATGGTAGAATTATATTTAGCCGGACTCATAGATAAATGGGATGGATATCGTAAGATATACATGGAAAATGATAAGACCCCAATTGCATTGGATGATGACAATGGTTATTTAAATACATATGCAAACATGCATGCATTGTTCCCATCGTCAAGCTATGATAAAATGATTTTTATATCATATAATGGCTGGAAGAAAGTTGAAGGAAATATCTACAAATGGGGAATGCAGAGATACTTAAATTACAATACAGATAATGAGATATTTAATCTTGAATGGTATAAAAATATTGACAATCACAACACCATTATGATGAAATATCTTGAAAGTTCCGCATGGAGTGGTGGATATATTACTTCAACAACAAAAAAAGCCGCAATAGATTCCAAGCTAACATCAGAATTGGATGCGAAAATAGATGACGGCCGCCCTGGCACGGGTAGATTTTTGGCTTTCAAAACAGTAAATGAAGAGAAATATTGCTATGATAAAAAAGCCAACGAAGCTCACAAAGCAATTTATAATTCTGACACAAACAATAAATACGGTTGTAATATCATCAAAGTAATGGAAGATGTGAAATGAAATGATGATATATTAGTTTTGTTAGAATTATAAAATACAAACATAATGTGAAATGAAAAAATACCTTGATTTTTATAATATACAACAACCTTTGGGAAAGTTATGAGGAATAGAAAAATAGTATTTTCAATGGCTTGTTTGGTAGCTTTTTTAGCCATTGAAACATCATCAAATGCAGCATTAAGTGATATTGTAAAGGGCGCTTCCAATGCCGGTGCGGCAGTGAGTTCTTCGTCCATGGATAACATCGTAAAAAGTGTAGTAAAAACTGGCACAGACGAGATCACGAAAGAGGTCAAAAATATCGTTGGAGGCGTAAAAAAGGATTTTCAAGGAGTTGTTAATGATGTAAAAAAAGACATGGATGGCATCGTTAATGATGCAAAAAAAGAGATAAAATCTGTGCAAGGAACAGTTGAAAGTGTGAAAAACACTGTATATTCAGTCAAATCCAGTTTTGACAAGATAATCATTCTTCTAAAAGTGTTGATTGGTCTTGTTGGGGTGCTAATTTCTCTAAATATTTTCATAATTTTAAAACGCGTTTTGAAGATAGTCCAAATCACAAAGGGCATCATTGATTTGAAGAAGAAAGTAAGCAAATAGGTGTATGCTCTATTTAGAAAAAGAAACCATCATATCGTGGGCGATGCATGTGGTTTTTGGTACATTGATACTGGTTTTTGCAATTTTTTGTTCTATCAAAATTGTGCAAATTCAAGGCAAACAGAAAAAAGTTCTGAAAAAAACTGAAAAAATGCTTGATAAAACTGAGAAGGTCCTCAAAAAACACAAGCAACTTGTCATAAAAATGTCCATGAAGGATGATATTTTTATCAAGGATAAAGTAAAATTTTATGTCCCTAACTATGCTGTGGAAAAAATTCAGACAAAAATCGTTGACAAAAACAAATTTTACAAGCAAAAAAAGCTGCAAGAACTTGATGAATTTATACCAAACAATGCCTTGATTTTAGATGTTGGCGCAAACATTGGAAATGAAACTTTGTATTGGCTGTTGCAGTCGCCAAAAAAGGCACGTTTTGTCTACTCATTTGAGGCCCTGGAAATGCCTTATAACATTTTGAAAAGAAATATTGAAATCAATGGTCTTCAAAGTAAAGTTGCGCCACTGAATTTTGCGCTCGGAAACAAGGATACTCGCGCGCGAATTGAGAAATTCAAGATGAAAAATTATGCCAAAACTAAGCTTGTTGAGGATGCAAATGGTGCGTATAAAATTAAGAGAATTGATGATTTGAGATTAAAACAAAAGGTTAATGTGATAAAAATTAGCATGTCTGGCATGGAGTTTGAGGCTTTGGATGGTGCTGAAAACTTGATTGATCGTGATAGACCAGTTGTGTTTGTCAAGATGGAAGAAGCCAGCAAAGCCAAAGTTGACGACCTTATGAAGGATTTTGAGTATAAATTGGCAAAGCAAGTCGGCAAGAAATACTATGTCTACACGCCAGAGGCGAAGGTGGTGGAGATTAACAATCCAGCTTGATTTTTATAATTCCAAGCCCATCGCGGAGCATGTCAATAAAAGTATCTTTTCCTGATGGAAGTGAGAGAGTTTTTGAGGACAACATCTCTGTTAAAGAGATCGCGGAGGGTATTTCGCACTCTTTGATGAAAAAGTCCGTGGTTGCCGTTGTCAATGACAAAATTGTTGATTTGGCCACAAAACTCACGGCGGACTGCACATTGAAAATCATTACCTCCGACACAAAAGATACCAAAGACAAGCAGATTTTACTGGACACAATGAGGCATTCCTGCGCCCACTTGTTCGCCCAAGCAATGAGAGAATTATACGGCGATAAGGTGCATTTTGGCTTTGGTCCAGAAGTTGAAAATGGGTTTTACTATGACTTTGAGCTGACTGACGGCACAAAAATCACCACCGAAGATTTCCCAAAAATTGAGAAAAAAATGCATGAGTTGGCGGAGAGGGATTTTGAGATAACGAGGAAAGAGTGGGATGGTAAGGAGTTGTGTGATTTTTTTGAAAAAGATGAAGAAAAATATAAAGTAGAGCAAATTAAAAGTTTAATTAACGCTGATAAAAATGTTGTTTTGTCAACATATTCTCAAGGCAATTTCACCGACCTCTGCCGTGGGCCGCACATTCCAAGCACTGGGTTTTTGAAGTATTTTAAATTAATGAAAGTTGCAGGGGCATACTGGCGAGGAGATAGTAAAAACGTAATGTTGCAAAGGGTTTACGGTACCTGTTGGACTTCACAAAAAGAGTTGGATGAATACATTACAATGCTGGAAGAGGCAGAAAAAAGAGACCATCGCAAATTGGGGCAACAACTGGACTTGTTCCATATACAGGAGGAAGCGCCTGGTTGTGCCTTTTGGCATCCAAAGGGATGGATTTTGTATCGTATAGTACAAGATTATATGCGGAAAAAGTTGAGTAAAAATGGATATATTGAAGTTAAAACCCCGCAAATTGTCTCAAAAACTTTATGGGAGAAATCTGGCCACTGGGCTAAATACCGCGAGCACATGTTCATCACGCGCATTGACGATGAGGACATGGATTTTGCCATCAAGCCAATGAATTGCCCTTGCCACGTGGAGATTTTCAAGAACAAAATTAGAAGTTATAAGGACTTGCCAATAAGAATGGCTGAATTCGGCAAATGCCACAGATACGAACCAAGTGGTTCACTGCACGGGCTGATGAGAGTTAGGGGTTTCGTTCAAGACGATGCACATATTTTTTGTAGTGAAGACCAAATTGCAAACGAATGTAAAGCATTTTATAAACTCTTGAAGGAGGTTTATGACGATTTTGGATTTACAGATATTAAAGTAAAATTCAGTGATAGACCAGAAATGAGAGTTGGCAGCGATGCTTTATGGGATAAAGCAGAAAAAGCATTAAAAGAACCAATGGAAGAAATGGGTATTGAATTGGAATTGAATAAAGGTGAGGGAGCATTTTATGGTCCAAAGTTGGAGTTCACATTGAGAGATGCAATAGGAAGAGAGTGGCAGTGTGGAACATTCCAAGTTGATTTTAACTTAGGACAACGTTTGGGTGCTGAATATGTCGCAGAGGATGGAACAAAAAAACCACCAGTAATGCTACATAGAGCGGTTCTCGGGTCGTTCGAGAGGTTTATTGCAATACTTATTGAAAATCACGCAGGAGCATTGCCGTTGTGGCTGGCACCTGTGCAAGTTGTTGTAATAGGGGTTTCAAATGATTTTGATAAAGAAGTTGAAGAAGTAGCAAAAAAACTGCAAAATGCTGGAATTCGTTGTGAGTGTGATTTAAGCAAGGAAACAGTTAGTTATAAAGTTCGTCATCATAGTGAAATGAAAATTCCTTATATTATAACCATTGGTAAAAAGGAGATTGAAGAAGGAACGTTATCAGTTAGGAAGTTTGGTGAGATGAAAAACAAGAGCGTTGAAGTGAAGGAGTTTGTGGATATTGTAAATAAGGAAGTTGAGGAGAAAAAATGATAAAAACTTGTTGTTGCGCTGCCCGAGGCCACGCCCTCGCCGTTTGGCTGCGCCTCGTTCCTCGTCGGCCAAAC
>CAMNMI010000033.1 GCA_946544555.1 uncultured Rickettsiales bacterium | reverse complement strand
CATGCGATGGCCCTTTTTTTAGGAACAAAACAGTTGCAGTTGTTGGTGGCGGAAACAGTGCAATTACGGAAGCGCTTTATCTGTCAACACTGGCAAAAAAGGTGCATCTGATTGTGCGTGGAGATAAAATCAAATGCGAAAAGGTATTGCAAGATAAGCTTGCAAGCAATGACAAAATTGAGACAATTTTTCACTCAAATGTAGTTGATATTCTCGGCGGTGAAGACGCTCTTGGTAAGTTTGTAAAGGGTGTGCTTGTTAAGAACTCACAGACAAACGAGGAGGATAAAATTGCAGTTGATGGAGTGTTTGTTGCTATCGGACACAAGCCATGCACTGATTTATTCAAAGGACAGATTGAACTTGATGAGAGAGGATACATAATTACCAATCCACGGACAGGCGCGACAAGTGTGGAAGGTGTGTTTGCCGCTGGGGACGTTCAGGACGATGCCCATAAACAGTGCGTTGTTGCAGCAGGCATGGGGTGCATTGTAGCTCTGGAAATTGAGAAATTACTTAATGATTAAAGTGCAAGCTCCAAGCTTTTGATTAAAATACCAACATTTAGAGCAATGTGATATTCAAAGTTCATTCTGCTACCAGCAACACTCTTGACTGATTTGAAGTCAGTTGAGAAGAATGGTCGCGATGTTCCTGCAAATGTCACACCAATATTCATTGCAAAGGATTGGCTCAAATTTGCAAGCACTCCAACCTGGAACTGATATGCAGCAGCAAAGTAGTTCTTTGCCATGAGTTTGTGATTGCCTGCACTTGAAGCGGAGTTGACGCTGCTTTTTTCAAAAGCATATGTTCTTTTTTCCATAGAGATTATTTCACTACCATCTTCTTGCATTTCTTGATCTACTATTTGATATCCTTGATTCATATATTGATCTATTACTGCGTATCTGTCTTCATTAACAGGTGATGTTGATGATGGGTCGGATCCTTCTTCTGGTTGTTGTTCGGGAGGTATGGTTTGCGTTGTTGTAAGTATTGTTTCGCTGATTTTTGACGTTGAATATATTCCTGCGCGTATAATCGCCAAACCAGCACCAACTCCAAAATAAATATCCCAGTCAGTATTAAACAAATTGAATGCATTTTGGAAGTTGTAGAACATGTTATAAGTGACCCTGTAAATATTTGAATAAACGCCAATATCTTTGTAGTATTTGCCTCCAATTTTTGTAGCTATAATTGATTGTCCCTCTGTACCAGTTGGTAATTCTTCTCCTCCCTTCAACTGCATTGTTTTTGACAAGATGGAATACCACTCAAACATCAGCTCGTGGCGAAAACTTGAACCGCTGCTGTGCAAACCAATGCTCATGCCGAGACCATATGAATATTTTGATATAGGGCTTTTTGTCATATATCCTGGAACAGAACCGTTGAACGTGTTTAACCATTTCTCGGAACCCATGACTGTCGTTGTGATATTTGGCATCCATGTTTTCATTAAAAAACTGGCATTTACGCCAATATATAATTCGGTATTGTAGGCTTTTTTGAAGACACCATAATTCAGGTTTTTCTTGTAATTTTCTGTGAAAAATGCCTGTGCTGGCTGCGAATTTTGCGCTAAAAAACACATTGACAAAACAACAGCAGAAAGAATTTTGCTTACAGTCCTCACAAAATGAAATAAAAACGCACTATTTTACATTTTTATCAAACTTTTGCAAGAAATTTTATTATGAAGTAAAAAAGTTGAGTTGTTGAGGCTGCGCTCTTTTAGTTTGTACGCCAATCCGCGCAGTACAACAGACAAATTTAAAATATCACTGCCTAAATTTGCAAATAAAAAAAGTCAATTATGCTGAAAATATGAAATTGGAAAACAGCAATTCAACAAAATGCAAACAAAAAAGACGTATAATTGCAATCGCGGCAGGAGGCACAGGAGGCCACTTATTTCCTGCGCTCGTGGTGGCAAAAAGGATGTTGGAGGAAGGATATAAAGTGATTTTTTTTTCTGACAAACGCGCCATGCGATTTTTAAAAGATGACAACCCGATTTTCACATTTGATACTTTCAAGGTCGTCATGCTTGAAAGTCAAAATGCACCACGATGGCAACAGTTTTTCATGATAATCAAAGACATGTGGAAGTGCCGAATTATCTTCACTGAGAGAGCATCACTATGCATTGGCTTTGGTGGTCTGATTTCATTCCCAGCGATACTGTTTTCAATCCTGACATTCAAAAAGACAATAATTTACGACCCAAATTCTGTATTTGGCCTTGCAAATAGATTGCTTGCACCATTTGTGAACCTGATATTGCTTGGCTTTCAAAACACCGCAAGAGTGAATAAATTTTACAAGCGGAAGTGTATTTTTATTGGTGGTATTGTGCGCGATGAAATTAAATCTCTTGTCTATAACATGGACAATCCGTCCGTAAATTATCGTGCATTTTTTAAGATTGAAGACACAATCAACATAACTATTTTAGGCGGATCGCAGGCAGCTTCTGTGTTTGACAAAATAATTCCAGACGCATTGGCAATACTGCCGAATGACATTACGAACAAGCTTTTTGTGCGTCATCAATGCAAATCTGGCAATGAGGAAGCTGTTGAAAACCATTATATTACAGCTGGAATAGCCCATGAAGTTCGACCATTTTACCACAATGTTGCAGAAATCATGAGGGGTTCACACTTACTAATTGCACGCAGTGGTGCTAACACGATTTTTGAAATCATGGCCTTGGGCGTACCGTCAATATTAATTCCGCTTCCAACTGCGGCTGACGACCACCAGTTCCTCAATGCAAAGGCCTTACGAGATGTTAACGGCGCAATGTTGATAGAGCAAAACGGTATTACCAAAGAGAAGCTCGCCGGCGCAATATCGCACCTATTGAGACATGACTTTTTACTTGCCGAAATGAGTAAAATAGCACACGAGCAGTCAGATTTATACGCCGACATGAAGTTCCGAACAATCATCAATCACATGCTTGGTTATGATGACAATTTTGACATTGGAGAAATCCAACTTTCAAATGCGCGATACATCAACAATAATACTGGGATCGGCTAATCAAACATATTATATGAGTTTAATCCTCCGTGAAATTGCTTGTTTGGAACGTTTGGCGTTTTACTGAATTTAATCATCCAAAGTTCAACAGCAAGTGGCTCGTTTTTACATATCAAAAAACCAAGTCCGTGCATTGCAAAAAGAGCGATAAAAAACAAAAAGTTTGATGTTGCAATAAAACCCATCATTGCAATTAGTGCCTCCATTCCAACATAAGTGCTTGAAACACCAGCAATCATTGCAGGTCTTGTCAATCCGAGAAAAAGCTGGTCGGTTTTAAGTGAACCTAAACTCTCTGCCATGCCTCATTATAACAAATCAATTTAGGTTTGCAAATGAAAAATTTCGTGTTGCGCTGCCCGAGGCCACGCCCTCGCCATTTGGCTGCGCCTCGCTTAATCCGCCCTCGCTGCGCTCGGGCTCCGCTCGTCGGCCAAACGCGCTCCGCGCCGCGCAACCCTAAATCACACCTTTATCATCGTAGGAAAATCCTTCTCTTCAAGAGCCAATTTACACAGTGGCGAAGCATCGAGCTCAATTGCAAAAAGCTGCAACTTTTGATTTTTTTTCTTCTCAAATGCATACTTCTCATCACCAACAATCGGACACTTTATATTCTGCGCATGCAGGCGAATTTGGTGCTTACGACCAGTCAGCGGAAAAAACTCAACCAGAGACAGATTTTTCTCCTTATTCACACGGATAACATTATACTTCGTAATCGCTTGCTTTCCGTTCATTCGTTCTTCACCGTTGCGCGCGTTGTAGGCAATGTTGTCCTCTTTTGACTGAAAAATGTAGGTTTTAATCGTTCCCTTCATTCTCATGGGAATACCAGACAAAACCGCTAAATACCGCTTGTGTATCTCTCTTTTTTTGAACATTTCAGTCAACTTTGCGGCCGTTGCGACATTTTTTGCAAGCAACAAAATTCCGCTTGTATCCTTGTCAATTCGGTGAACAATTCGCAGTTTTTTGTCGCTCAAAATGTGGAAATAGTCCTCTAAACAGTGCTTCACGCCAGTGCCACCCTGCACGCTCAAACCATATGGTTTATTGATTGCCAAAATGTCATCATTTTCAAAAATAATTGCATTTTTCAACTTGAAAATCATCTCCTTTGGAAGCTCTTTTTTAGTTGTCTCGTTGTCCTTTTTTTTGATCTCTCTCACCTCATCCAGCACATCAATTTTGTCATTCTTTTTGATACGATAATCAAACTTGACATTTTCACCGTTCACCAAAATTTTTTTCTGCTTTGCAAGAACGCAAATTTTGCTCTGCAATAGGCCATACCTATCCCGCAAAAGCTTGTCAATTCGGCGTCCAATGTAGTCCTTATCAATGTTGATTTTCATCGTGTCAATGATTTTTGTGCGTATTAAAAATCAAGTTTGCTGTATTATTTTTTTATGTTGCGCTGCCCGAGGCCACGCCCTCGCCGTTTGGCTGCGCCTCGTACCTCGTCGGCCAAACGCGCTCCGCGCCGCGCAACAATAAATAACCTCTTGACAATTAACTTCAATTATTAACAATAGCTCGTTTATGTCTTGCAATTTTGGTTCACACTATAGAATTAACTGCATTACACAAATTATTACAATAACAATCACGGATTTACTGCGGTAAATCCCATTTCACTGGTTTTCAAAATTTTAGCAAAAATTTTAAATTTCCCAAGTTTTAGTTTTATTTTTATGAATTTGTTAGAAAAAATGTTTTCAAATGTCGCCTTGAAAAAGGGCTTTACCTTAGCAGCAATAATCTACTTCTTCAACAGTGTCGGGAATGTTGCACAAGGTGTATTCATCAAATATTATCAGCACAAACTCAATATTGAACTGTATGAACTCATGACACAGGCGCGCCTTGTGGAAATCGCCCTACTCTTGCCGTTCTGCCTAAAATATTTGCGTCATTTCACAAAAAATCTCAAAATTGTTCTACTGCTTGCCGGACTTTACTCATCTGACATGTTGCTCTTCCACAGAGGACTAAAATCAGTGCCAGTCAACACCGGAACACTCATAATGCTGCTTGTGCCACTGTGGATAATACTCCTCGGCCGTGTGCTTTTGAAGGAGAAAAAGTTCAACAAAGTCAATGCTGCGTTCCTTGTGATGTGTCTTTTTGGTGTATTCTTCACGATATACAAAGAGGTTAGTTTTGCTGGCTTCAATGCTGGATATTTATTCCTTTTGGCCGATGCTTTCGTCATACCTCTTGGCCTGATATTGCAGAAAAAATACTCCGAATGCAGACCTGTCGTATATGCAGTTTTCACAAATGCAGTGGTGCTCTCCGTGCTTGGATACGGTATGTCAGGATGCAAAATGGCTGAGTTCTCACTGCAAAACCTTGAAGGTGCGTTTGTCGTTGCGCTATTTGACATGATGGAGTGCTTTGCTGTCTATACTGCCTACAAAATGACTGACTGTTCGCTGTTGCAACCAATAAGATTTACGCGCATATTCATCTCCATGGCATTGAGCTATCTGGTTTTGAAAGAGCAAGTCCTGTCGCATCAGGTCATCGGAGCTGCTATAATACTGTTTGCAAATGTTGGCAGTGTGGTTTATTCAAGAAAAAAACAGAATAATTGAAAATAAAAAATGAATATTAATTCTATCCACATGCTTTCATCTCTGGATAAAAAATTACTATTCATGTTAGCTACTTTTGCTTTGGCAGAAGGAAGAGCATTTGCCGAAATGGATAACAATGATTACATATGTAAGAATGCTATTGTTCAAAAAGATGGTTCAATTCACTGCGATGAAGTGATTTTCAAAAACAGGAAGGAATACGACAAGGAAAAAGAGAAATCAAAAAGCGAGAGTTTTGTCAAAAAATATATTTTTCCTGACTACAATCCAGCATTTGCAGGAGACGACCAAAATGGCGGACATGCAGTTGGTTTTCAGGTTGGATACGACATGACGAGGTTTATTGTCAGTGGCTATAAGGCTCGCCTTGGTACAGTGGCAGTTCAATACAGCGCAGGACAACAGTGGCTTGGTGTGAACGGAAGGACGTCAGTTGGTCTCTTTTCTCTGCTCGGACACGACCAATTGGCAATTCAAAAAGGTAAGGGAAACTATCGCCAAATTGGCTTTGAATTAATCCAAGAGTTTGTTGTCGGTACAAAGGATTTATACGCAACGTGCGGAGTTGGACTGTCATGGTTGACAACAAAAGTCAGCTATGCCTCAACAAAAGAGAGCGAACACTATGGAAAGAATGAAAAATGGGATGGGATGACAAATTTCAACATCCCGGTGTCCGCTTCAATAGGTCATCGCTTTGACAATGGAATGATAACCGAATTGACATGGAAGCACTATTCAAACGGCCACATCGGGCACTACAACCATCAGGTCAACAATTTTGGGGTCTCAATAAGATATTCATTCTAACTTTATTGTCTTAATTAAATGAATGATTATAGTTTAAATAAGGTGTTCTTACTTAAACTTATAATTCCTAATTTTCTTCCAAACAATTCCGCTTAAACATAGGATGGCAAAGACATTGATGAAAGGAAGTATCATCATTACAGCATCAAGAATGTTAACAATGATATTACAATCTGTTACTGAGCTGCCAATGAATGCAAATGTTAGGAACAAGAATACAAACAAATGCATAATTTTACTACGTCCAAAGAGGTATTCAGAGCACTTGTTGCAGTAGTTTCCCCAGCCAACAATAACGTTAATTGTCATCATCAAAGTTAGTGCAGTCAATATGTATGGCAGATGTTTATTCACCTGACCGAAGGCATATGCCAGTGCAACAACACCATTTTTCATTACATCTTGGTTCTCATAAACTCCGGTCACGACGATGATAAAGGCACTTACCGAGCATATCAAAATACCATTGATGACAGGCGTGAACATTGCGCCGGTGGCCTCCTTGACTGAGTCCTTCTGCATTGATGATGAGTGCACCATGCCAGATGTTCCAAGACCTGTTTCATGCGCAAGCGCAGCTTTTCTCAGTGACATACAGAACGAAGCCGCAAAACCACCAGCAATTGACTTAGGATGTATTGCATCATGGAAAATTATTAACAACGTATCTGGGATTTTTTGATAGTTAATAGCTATAATTGCGATGGCAATAAACCAGAATGTTAGCGCTAAAATAGGCATTGCAATACTCATAAAGTTAGCTACGCGGCGTGTTCCGCCGATAAGAATATACGCCAAAACAAGCGTCAAAACAAACGACACGACAGTCCTGTTATCATTTACAACATTGAAATTTTCCGACAAAATAGTCATACTTTGGTTCATTTCATACATGGAAAGCCCTAAAATGCCGCAGCCAAGGAATATCCATGCGTAAGAAACTGACAAAATCTTACCAAGTTTTGGATGTTTGAGCTCTGCAAACCCCTTTTTGATGTAGTCAAATGGGCCGCCGACATAGTCCTTTTTGCCGACCGTTCGGTAGCTGTGCGAAAGATAAACTTCTGCAAAACGGAATGGCATACATAACAGCGCAATCACCGGCACCCAGAGTGCTGTTCCAGGACCTCCAAGATATATCATAAAAACCATTCCTGCTGTTGCGTTCATTCCAGTGCAACTTGCGATTGCAGTCAATAATATTTTAAATGGTGAGATGTCATTTTTTGACTTTTTCTCTTCCTTTGTTGGTTTGAATACACATCTTAAACAGTGGCCAAACCAGCGAAATTGTATAAATCTAAATTTGAAACACATGAAAATAAATCCGAACGTTAAGAATGCCAATGATAATGGCAAATTGATAGCTTCAACCCCAAAGACAGAGAACACATTGAAAAACACGATACTGCCAAGGAAATCTCCAAGGTAAGTTAATACTTTACTAATTATTTCCATAAGGAAGATCAAATTCTTGATAGATTTTAATTGTCAAGTTTAATAAATTGTTGAATATAAAATATGAGATGTATAATAACGTATGAAAAATAAACTTTTTCTGCTATTTATAATCTCGCTCTGCACTGTATTTACAGCATGCAACGGACATGTTCCACGACCACGACTTGGAATTTATTTGCCACTTATTTAGATTGTTTCTTTACTCCTGCCTCGTTCGCTTTTTGAACTTCCTTGACTGTTTGTGGGTTAAAGAGCTTCTTTCCAATGGCTTTGCGCTCTGCCTTGTATTTCCTTTCAAGTGAATGAAATCGGACTATTGCGATGCCAATTATAACCATTCCAATTACTTTTTGAACGGTAGGGATTTCTCCAACAAGGAAGAACATTATTATGAATGAAAATATTGGTTTTGAGAAGCCGCAGAATTCCAGTGCCACCACAGATGAAGCATGTCTGACGCCATTAACAATTAACACATTTCTAACAAACGAGCACAATGCTACAATTATAACAAATGGACTTTTTAGTAGGTCAATGGAGAACGTTCCGCGGGCAATTAAGAAGCACGAACCGTATATGAAGAATATAAAAATTTCTGCTAAGACAGCTTGCAAAGCATGGTCACGTTTGCGACAGTAATATCTTGATGTAATTTGGCCAACAGATACAAGCATGATATAAAGCAGTAGATATTTTATGTATCCAAACGACCATTGGCCGTTGCTCAATTTGCTTGCGTTGACAATGATGAAACCTATAAGCGACAAAACGCTATATTTAATATATGCTTTGCGGAATACTTCGCGCAATAGAAATGTTGCTAAAAGCCAAACCGTAAACGGTATAACCATGCTTGAAATCGTAATTGTTGTAATTGGCACAAAATCAAGCATGTAGGTCTTGTAGCAAGATGCTACAACTGGAAAAAAGAACAGCAAAAACTGTGCCATCTCTTTCTTACCGCGGAAGGTATCAATTGCTCTAAACTTTACTTTTCCTTGTGCCTTTTGTACCCAAAATAGTATCGTAAAACTTACTAAATTTATGCAATTTGTGTGAAAATATACATCCATTATTGATTGTCCTTCCTTTAAAACAATCAAACCATGATTAACAAAATAAACACAAAGGCAGTTCCCGAGAATGCTGAAAAAGGCAGCTACAAGATATTGTATCATTAAAACCTATCAACTTGATTATTGAATAAATGAAAATTGTATTTGTCAAGAAGTATTATCGTTTGTAAAAAAATAAAAGTGCTTGACAATAAAAAAGTTTATTTATCTATCGCCAATGATATAACTATGGACGCACAGGCAATGAAATATTTAGCAGTTGGTTTGTTAGGAATAGCATTTGCAGGGGCTGCAATGGGAGTT
>CAMNMI010000032.1 GCA_946544555.1 uncultured Rickettsiales bacterium | reverse complement strand
CGGGCTTGGCCGCCGAGCGCAGCGAGGAGGAGCGTAGCGGTGCCAAACCGCGAGGGCGTGGCCTCGGGCAGCGCAACAGAAAAGTTTTTTTCTTGCATATAAAAAAATGTCGGCGCACATAAATCATGGCTTTAAAAAGAGCAATAGCAGTGCGGCTGGATAGAGTAAAAAAGGCATTTGTGTTCTTGGATAAATTTGATATTTTCTCACTGTTTGTTGGCGTGGGGATGCTCTGTTTTGGCGACCTGATTTCAAAATACATCGTGTTCTCCTACCAGTCAGAGGGTGTCTATGTGCTGCCATTTTTCAACATCATCAAAGCTCGCAATTTTGGTATTAGTTTTGGCATGTTCCATGAGAGCGGTAGCATTGCAAAAGTGCTGATTTTGCTATTCAATATTGCTGTTATAATCTATCTCCTAACACTCTTCAAAAACAAAAGAAAATACAGTCGTCCAATGCTCTTCACAAGCTCGCTGGAATGCATAATTGGTGGGGCATTAGGCAACATGATTGACCGCATTTATTGCGGGTTTGTTCACGATTTTATTGACCTACACATTGGCGGCATTCACTGGCCAACATTCAATGTAGCAGATATTTGCGTGTGTTCTGGTGTTGGAATTTTGATATTCTGTGAACTATTCATGCGGGTTGACTACGATAAAAAAGATGCAAAAAAATAGAATATTAGGCATTGACCCGGCACTCAATAACACTGGCTGGGCTGTGCTGGATGCCATGCCTGACAATTCAATCCAGTTCGTTGACATCGGACATATCAGCAACAAAGTTGGTGATGACTATCACAAAAAGCTGGTATTTCTTCGCAGTGAGGTGGCCAAAATAGTGGAGAAATATGCACCAAGCACAATGTCAATAGAGGAAACTTTTGTCAACATGAATGCATTGAGCTCACTAAAATTGGGAGTTGCAAGGGGAGTTATCATGTCTGTTGCATTTGAAAATGGGATGCAAGTTATGGAATTTCGTCCAAATCAAATCAAAAGTGCAATCACTGGCGTTGGAAAAGCAGACAAACAACAGGTTCAATATATGGCAAAAATACTTGTTCCAAAGGCAGAACCAAAAACACTTGATGAAAGTGATGCACTTGCTATTGCACTCACTGGATTGTTTGAATTGAAAAACAAGTTTCATTAATATGTTACGCTGCCTGAGGCCATGCCCTCGCGGTTTGGCTGCGCCTCGCTCTTCCGTCTCCGCTCCGCTCCGACCGCTCGGCGGCCAAGCCCGCTCCGCGCCGCGCAACAAAACACAAACAAAAACTCAATTATTAATTCTCCCCAACAAAAATCTTGTCAGGCAAGCGCAAATCAACGTATTTTATATTTTGAATTTCCGATGCCAGCGCATACTCTGCATCCATTTTTATCAAGCTGTTAATAGCTTTTTTCCAGTTCTGGCGAGGTAACCTTACTATCAAATCATTATTCAATTTGATATCAAATCTACCACTTGTATAGAAATATATTGACTTAACGTTGTTATAAAAATTGTTCTTTTTTAGCAGTTCAATAATCTCCGCAACATTTACATCGCCAACAGTGCCACTGATTTCAAGGACGTTGTCTTCTTTCTTCATTTTGTGGTATGGAATGACCTTATTGTCATATGTCAACAGCTTCTTTTGGCAACCACCGTCAAGCAGAGAATTACAGTTTTCAGGCATCACAACCGCGATTATGTTTTTCTCCTTCACGAACACGTCAATGTCGCCGTTCACGAACGTTTTGCGTATATAGACATTGTCAATGATGGAATTGTGGCTTTCAAGCTCGTTAATCATTTGCTTCATGGTGGCCTTGTTGACCTTCTTTCCAGACACAATATTGACTATATTTTTCAGCTCGTTTGCATCCAAAACAGAGTTCTTGTCAAGCCGTATTCTAATCTTTCCAACCTCTGTTTCAAACATCCACGAAAAAAAGCTGTTTATTCTATTTCCAACTGCATGCCCGAATGAGAAGATTGCACTGCGTTTATTGAACGACACTGCGATGACAGATAAAACAATCAAGAACAATAGAAATAAATTAATTTTTTTCAAAAATACGCGTAATTTTCGCTTCAATATTATTACGCCAACAACTTCCGACCTGTTATTTCTACCTCCTAACAGCATAACAAAAATAGCTCAAAACTGCCATCTATCCACCATAGCTGGCATTTTTCAACAGCATTTCCACTATCTCCTCATATTTTATCCCTGCTTTGGCCGCTATTTCAGGTATTATTGATGTCTGTGTGAACCCCGGATGCGAGTTGACTTCCAGAACATAAAACTCCTCGTCTTTTGTCAGCAAAAATTCACTGCGTGATATGTCTTTTAGCCCTATTAGGTTATGTATTTTCACGGCTGTTTCAAGCATTGCGTGCTTGACTTCCTCACCAGCCTCCACATCGCAGTGTATCGCACCGTTTTCACTGTATTTTGCTTTGTAGTCATAAAACTCGCCGTTTGGTTTAACCTCCAACATGCCGACGGCCTCTGGTTCACGTCCTAAAACAGCAACCTGAATTTCCCTTCCATGAATTCTTTCTTCAATCAAAAAGTCCTTACTTTTCGTATGCAAAGTTATCTCTTTAAAACTAAATTCATTGGCATTTTCAATCAAAAATGTGTCAACAGACGAACCATCGCACACTGGCTTACAGAAAAGCTCTGTTTTGTTGGCTATTTCACTATTCTTCCAGTCCTCTTTCCATAGGTCATTCTGCAAACGTTCCTTGCTTACTGTAAAACCTTTGATTGTTTTTATTCTGGCTCCCTTAAATAGATTGTTGCAAAGCTGTTTATTCATTGCCAAAGCACTTGCTAAGCACCCGCTGTGGGTATATGGAATTTGCATGATGTCAAGAAGACCTTGCAGACGGCCATCTTCGCCATATTGTCCGTGCATTGAGTTGTATATTACGTCAACATTGGCGTCCAAAATGTGTAGAGGAATATCCTTGTCAAATTCAATGTCAACAATCTCATGACCCAGCTTTTGAAGTGCCCCACGTATGCCACTTGCACTGCTTTTTGACACATCACATTCAGTTGTATTGCCACCAAAAACAAGCCCAACTCTCATATTTGATGCGAAGATAAAATACAAAATAGAAATGTCAAGAGTGTTTTGAAATTGAAGGTTGTGTTAAACTAAAAAGCTCTAATTGCGCGACACAGAGTGTGTTTAGCAGACAAGGAACGATGTACGGAAAAACGGCAACGACATAACATATGGTAGCATATACACAAAACAATTAATTCTTTTTCTTTGTTGTCTTTTCTGCGGCTTTGTTGATAATTTTTGTAATTTCCATCTCCTTCTCAATAGCGTGCATTAGCTCTATTGACCGCTGATGTTTCGGATCAAGCTTGATGGCCTCATGGATATATTTCAAACTTTTGGTATATTTGTGCTCCAAAAAGAAGGTATAGGCAATATAATATTTCGTTAATGGTGACTTTTTGAAGAACATGTTTGACATCAAAAACCTGATTTTTGCATCCAAAACCTTATTCATCTTCAACATTATCAAGCCAATGCGGAAATTGTTAACGGCAGCGTGTTTGCTCTCCTTCCTTATTTGCTTTGTTGCGGAAAACAGGTTAAAGATGTAATAATATAGCCACTTTGCGCATGAATAAAGGAGTGAGAAAAAATCTGTGAAAAGTGCTTTCACCTCCGCACCCCTCTCAACCATTCCTTTGATTATTTCAGAGTCATTACTAATCGGCTTGAACATCTTTTTGGTCTCGCGACCAACAAAATGTAATAAACGTTTTGCTCTGTCGTCTGTTTCATCACTCATTTGATGAGTTCATAAAATTGAAATATTCTTTCTTCAACCAGCTGGTAATTTCTCCGACCTTGCCGTCACCAATCTGCTGGCCGTCAACTTTCACAACTGCGGTTACAATTTTCACAGCACTTGTTGTAAAAATCTCTCTTGCATTAAGCAACTCATCCTTGGAATAATGCCTTTCCTCAACTTGATAGCCATTATCATGAAACAACTGAATTGCTCTTGTCCTTGTGCACCCTGGCAATATTTCCAAACCAAGCGGACATGTTATAATCTTTCCATCATTTGATACTATAAACAGATTAAAACTGCTACCTTCTGTCATTGACTGACAACGACTGTTGTAGAATAATATGTCATCAAAGCCGCGTTCTTCGGCCTCATATTTAGCAATAACCATTGGCATCAAGCTGATGACTTTTACATTGCAGTGCAAACGGCGTGGGTCTTCCACAATTGTGCAGTGCCATTGTTTGATTTCTTCTGCCAGCTTAACAGGCAACATTCTAACCAAGAAGTTTGGCTTTAAGTCAAGGTGATAAAACGCATGTGTTCTTTCAGTTGTTCCACGTGTAATCTGCATGTATATTGATGCTGTTTTTAAATTTTCATTACCTTCGTTTCTATTAACAACTTCGTTGATAATTTTTGTTATTTCTTCTTTTGAAGGAATGTGCTTGAAGTATGCCTTTTGCATACAAGATAAAAATCTGTTGATGTGTGCATCAAAGTCAACAAATTTGCCATTATTCAATAGCACAACTTCGTATATTCCGTCTCCGTAGTAATAACCTGCGTCCAGAACAGACGTTTTTGCTTCGCTTTCTTCAACAAATTCACCATTGAAATACATTATTGCCATACTCAAACTTAAAAACTTTCTTTAACATCAAATACATTTCTAACCAATTGCATAATATTCAAAACACAGACATTTCCATTTGCACGAAGCTCAATCGTATCTCCATGCACGCGTGCATCTTGTTTATAGATTATATTATTTCCCTTGCCAATTTTCTTTTCAATTACACCTGCAATTTCTTCCTTCACCGAGTTGTCGAGTTCCTTATTGCTCAAAACAGTAATTGTATTACGTTTTAATTGCTTTCTCATCTTGTGTTCTGTGGCAGCTACAATTTCACCTAAAAGGTTCAAATATCTGCGAGACAATAGCGTAAAAATAAACTTCTGCAATGTGTCTCCAACATCAATATTTATCAACATCTCTTTTAACAATTTGCGATATTCCTTAACATTTGCAGGAGATACACGTAGGTCATTGAACTTGTCGTTTGCGGCGCAGTTTTTTAATCCGTCCAATATATCTTCAAAGTCAGCACGAGAAGACAAAATACCCTCCAGCACGGTTGAATACGAATTCACAATTCTCGCTCTGTCAGTTAAAGACAACATAATTATCTGTTAATTTGTTAAAATTATTTGTCAAGGGAGCAAAAAATAGTACAATGCATATATATTATTTGCTGTGCAAAATTTATTATAATTTAGAATATTTGTAAAATATCTTAACATAACTATTGCAAGGATTAATTTTTTTGATAAAATATAAAAGTTTATTTATGAAGAAAGTACATTTTCGGTATGCATATTTGGCGATTTTATCTATATGTTTGAGTGTTTTTAGTAATACTTCTGCGCATGCCTTTGAATATCAAGACGCATTATATGAAAGCGCATGGAACATAAAGCAATCAAAAGATGCGTATAAAGTGAACGCATCGGTCGGCCAGCAAAGTGAAAAGAGACAAACCGCAAGAGAATTCATTGAAGAAAATGATAGACGTAAAGCTATTATTAATAAAACAAAAGAACAAGTTAAAGAAAAGGCAAAAGAGGAAGAATTAGAAGCCACAGAAAATAAGAAAGACAAATCGTTGCAAATTACTGCTGCATATGGCCTGATGACACATAAAATGGGTGAATATGTTGTGAGTGACGGCGATAGGATTAGTCAACTGGACTGGGTTAATAAAAATACATCAGTTTTTACATTCGGTATTGACTGGACACCATTCAAGAATTTCCAAAGATTAAGTTTTAGTGCCAGAGCCACAATGACTGCTTGGAAAAAGACAGGTTCATATCAAATGAATGATTATGATTGGCTTTATGAAAATTACAGGCTTCCTGCATCAAGTAGCTTGCAAGAACCAACAGAACACAGTCGTCACACGAAAGGTAAATTTTCATATTACAATTTAGATTTCAATGCAAGATTGAACTTTTTGAAGTTTGACAACCTTATCAAAGGTGGAAGTTTGAGATTTCATGTCTTACTTGGTTTGAAATATATTAACTCATCATCACAAGCATATGGTGGAGAATATAGTTATGCGCTTGGATATGAAACAGGAACGTTTGACAATGTTCCGGGAATTAAATATACACAGCGTATGCTTTTGCCATATTATGGACTTGCAGTTGAATATGCACAAGGACCATTCTCTGCGATGCTTACATTCAAGAACAGTATGTTGCTGAATAGCAGTGAAAACCAAGACATCCATTACATGAGAAGTTTGTTGTTTAAAGAAAAATATAAGAATTTGATGCATTATGATTTGACTTTAAATCTTGGTTTGTGGATAAATGATGATTTCAGGGTGTTTCTTGAAGGAAGCTTCTACAAGACAAAGTATAGATTGAATAATGGTATAAATAATATTTATGATCACAACACCGGCGAGCTTATTGGCAAAGGAGGCAAAAAAACAGCCGCAATGTCAAATTCAGCATTTACAGTCAGAGTTGGTTTGACTTACGCATTTCATGGCTTGATGTTGTAATCAGTGTTGCGCCAGCGCGGAGTGGGTTTGTGCGAGGAGCAACGCGAGGAGCGAAATACAAACCGCGATGGCGTGGCCTCGGGCGGCGTAACTGATTTATTTAAAATGGAAAATAGTAAGATTTCCAAATATTGTTATCTTCCAAGCTGGCTTTCGCTTCTACATTGCTCATCTTGGGCTCCATATCACTCTTGGGCCCAATATCACTCTTGGGTTTCATATCACCCACACCCAGAAATTCGTAAGCTTTCTTCTTTGCCTCTGGACCAGAATATTTCTCATGTAATTCTTTCGCTTTTTTTGGGTTTTTAAAGTAATTGTCATATCCAAATTTATTTGCATCTTTTAATGGAAAATATATTTTTCCTTCACTTCCGATTAGAACGCCCATCGAATTCCTTTTTGATTTAGACATGTGCCTAAACCAATTGACATTGCGTGTTGGTTTCCAACGTACAAACATCCAATAGGCTGTCCCTAAAAAATTATTTAGCTCATATCTTAATGTTTTGTACCAAGGAACGTCCTTTTCCTGACAATATCCGTGTGAGTGTCCATGCGCCCTCCCCGTGGTCCACGTTCCAATACCGGCTCTTGTTGTGCTACAATAAACTCTGCTTATCAACTTTTCCACCGATCCTTTATCTTGATCCGAAGACATGTATCCAAACGCTTCCTTTATTATTTGGAAGACACTTTTTTTCCGTCACGTGTATTAACATAACACCCACCGTAGCATGGACTTGTCTTAATATAAACTTTCTCCACTCCCTTCGTCAGCAAGTCTTTAATATGCGCGCCCAATATATGATATATATTATTACCATTAGTCGCTTTCCTGTTGCCCATAAAAATACATCCATCATCCGAACCATGCGCATCCAGTTTTATTTTTAATATTTTTGGAACTTGGCATTTTCCGCCATTAATATTAATACCTTTTTTTAATGCTTTAAAATATTCGTCAACCTCGTTACACTTTATAACCTTATCTGTCTTGCTATCCATGACATGATGCATCCCCTTATCGAGGATGTCTTTGTTATTAGGCAATATTCTTATTGTGTAAGGTTTAACCACATCCGTTTCCTTTGTTTTTTGTTTTTCTTTATTCTCCATTTCAATAACAACCAGTTTCATTTTACTTTACTCTGACAGAATTGTCAATAAAATAACAAAATCCACATTGGCGCAGAAACCTACGGTGTTCGCGCCTACTTCTTCTCAAACCTATACCCAAAGCTCCTCAATGCATTATAAACATGTGGTGCATCCAGTCCAAGAATAGCCGTGTACGACCCAACAACCTTATTAAACAAACAGCACGCAAACCCACCAATAGAGTAGCCACCTGCCTTGCCAATGCCCTCGGCCATGTCAACTATAAAGTCAATTTCGTCTTGTTGAAGATATTTCATCCTTACCCTCGCATCAGCAGTTTTGATGGAACGCCTGCCTGTCTCCACATCAATGATGCAAGCCGTGGAATATATCCTTGAATTGCGGCCATTCATGAGCTCTGTATAGCGCCTCACATCGTCCTTATTTAGCGCCTTGTCAAGCACTCTGTTGCCAATGCATGCTACTGTGTCGCCCGCAATAATGATGGAATGTTTGTCAATATTTGGGTCGGCCATAACCATTTCGTATGCCTTTTCACCCTTTGCTTTGGCTAAACGGATTGACATGTCGCGTGGTTTTTCCTTCTTGATGATTGGCTCTGGCACGTCTGTCGTGATGACATAATCAGGAGTAATAAACATCTGGTTGAGGATTTTTAATCTCCATGCAGAGCCAGAAGCCAGAATTATCTTTTTGTTGGTATTATTAGTGTCCGCCATGAGCCGCTTCGTTAATGTAGACACAGGCAAAGATGGAGAAGATATATGCCTGCAAGAATGCCACAAACACCTCAAAAGCCATCAGAACCACCAAAAATGCGAATGGTAAAAGCCCGAGCGCAAACATGACTGAACCCAGTGTTATGACAAAAAATGCAATGACATCAAGCATCACGTGACCGGCGATCATGTTGGCCGCCAAACGAACCGACAAGCTAACTGGGCGCACGAGGTAGGAGAAAAATTCAAGGACGAACATGAGCGGCGCCATCCAGAGTGGTGTGCCTTCTGGAAGAAATATTTTGAAGAAGCCGAGCCCCTTTTTAGCGATTGTTGCAAGCACACAGACCAGAAAAATCATCATTGCAAGTGTGAATGTGATGGAAATGTGGCTTGTTTGCGCAAATGTGCCCGGAATGAGACCGATGAGGTTCAACAACAACACGAATGCAAATATGGAGAATACGAACGGGACATATTTTTTGCCAACTTCTCCGAGTGAGCCAGCTACTATATTACGTATTGTTAACAAAGACCATTCAAGTGCGGCCTGTCTCCTGTTTGGGATTAATTTGTTGCAACGTTTGAGACAAAATCCTAATACAAGGCCAATTAATACTACTGCTCCAAGAACAATTGAGCCATTTGTTAAGCTAAAATTTAGGCCAAATGCCTCTATCTTTACCACATTCGTCAGCTCAAACTGATGCATTGGATTAACAGAAGCGCTCATTGCAACAAAAACGCCTGATGTTTATGACATTATTTTAATTGTCAAGGATTTGGATTTTTGTAATATTCCATTAAAACCAACCACCAATTTCTGTATTTATTTTTTCAACTACAAATTAAAAAGTTGTTGACATTTATTTTTTATCAACCTACAATTGAATGAG
>CAMNMI010000031.1 GCA_946544555.1 uncultured Rickettsiales bacterium | reverse complement strand
CACCTTTCGGCATAGCCACCTCAAGGCTACGTGTCTACCATTCCACCACGATCGCGACAGTTGAGAATTGCGGCGACAATTTAAAAGTCAAGACAAGGTTGCATATTATTTTGAGCTTTCATCTGTGGGTTATGGAAAAGAAATATCGTCAAAATGTGGGAATTATCCTGCTAAAAAAGGATGCAAAGGGCCGATTTTTGATATTTGCAGGACAGCGCATATCGCAGCCAGAAAATGATAAATATTCATGGCAGATGCCACAGGGTGGTGTTGATGAGGGAGAGGATGTGCTTGTTGCAGCATATCGTGAGATGTATGAGGAGGTTGGTGTGAAAAAGGAGAATGCCATGCTGGTTTCTAAAATGCCGCACACCATCAAGTATGATTTTCCGCCAGAAGTTATGGAGAAGCATGCCAAAAGGCAGGATTATCTAAGCCAATTTTGCGGTCAGGAGCAGCACTGGTTTGTGTTTCAATATTTCGGTAAGGATGAGGACATTAATCTTCATGCAACGGATGAGCCGCAGGAATTTCGCACATGGAAATGGGAGACGCCGAGGTTTCTTATTAAACACGTTATTTCATTCAAAAAAGAGACATATAAAAAAGTTTTTGAGTGGTTAAAAGGCATAATATAAAACACTCTTTTATTGCTCGCCCGAAGCCTCGCCCTCGCCGTTTGGCATCGCTACGCTCGGTGGCCAAACGCGCTCCGCGCCGTGCAACAAAAATATCTTAAAAAACACTTCCCTAAACACAAACCGCATAAATACTGGTATCATGGAAAACGAAGTAGAATTAATTAACACAAAAAACAAAAAAACCGCAATGGACAACATCAAATGGTGTTTTAGATATGTATTTTACGCCAACTCTGTTGCCGTAATCTGTGAAGCCGTTTGCAGGATTTCTGGCTGGGAAAAATGCAGCGACACAAGCGAACCGCTACTAAAAACAATGTCAAGCATGAATGAACTGTTTGCTGTTTTAGCTGCCTGCATGGTTGCAATTGTCATTGGAAAACCAATCGTAGAAAAAATCGCGGAATATTCTGAAAAACGGATAAACTAATTTACTGCCTCAAAACCAGAGACAATATCACTCAATTCCGCGGTAATTCCCGCCTGCCTGCTTTTGTTATATTTGATTTTCAAATCATCAATGATTTCTTGGCCATTTTTTGTGGCATTGTCCATTGCGTTCATCCTGCTTGAAACGATTGACGCAATGTTTGAAACGTAGATATTATAAATCTTTGTGCGGATGTAAAATTCAATCATGGCCTGCGGCATACTTGCTGTCTCATCAATGTTTATGAACTCACTTTTTGAACTATCTGCCACAACATTTCGAATTGGTAAAAGCTGCTCCTTAACCACATTGCAAGTGATAATATTCTTGAACTTGTGCGACAAAATACTAACCTCACTAAACTCGCCACTTGAATAGGCCTCTAAAATAGTATTCACTGCACTACCAACAATCTTCGCATCACAGTATTCTGCGTCAGCATATGCGTCCTGTTTGTAGACCTTAAAACCAAGTTTTTCACAGTTTGTTTGCGCCCATTTTACAGCCTTCTTTCCGAATGGTAAAACCTCAACAGTATTGTTATTTTTCTTATATTCTGCAATCTCGTGCATGGCCTCCTTGAAAATATTGGTATTAATGCTTCCACATGTGCCTTTATCACTGGAAAATAGCAACAACAACACATTTTTCTTCGTTGAAAAACCAGAGAAATATTTCTTCAGTTCACCTGGCATTGTAGTGTTGCTCATGTATTTCCGCAAAATTGCATCTGTCTCCTCTCCATAGCGTCCAACAACAGTCATCATTTGCTTGATTTTTGCAATCTTTGCAGTCGCAATCATCTGCATCACTTTTGTCACACGAATTGTTGACGCGATGCTATTTATGCGCTTACGAATTGCGATAAGATTTGACATCACTATCACTGGAATTGTAGATTTTTTATTGTCAATAAACTTTCAGCAATCGCTACAAACTTTATACAAATTGCTTTTTTTTGACTTCTTAACTCTTTTACACATCATCGCGGTTTTCACCAATACAATTGTCACAAAATGTCATTCATGATAACCTCCAAATGCAACTATTTTGAAACAGTTGTTGTCGTTATTTTTGAATAATACTGTTGTGCATTATTTGCCGCATTATCATTTATGATATTTCTTCTACTGTTATTTCCAACATTCACAACTTCTTCTCCATCCTCATCTTGCGAACTACTAGCTGCCGCACAAATTCCAGTACCTATTGCTCCCAATACACCAGCAGCCGCAGCAGCGTCACCAATAATCCTGAAAGCGCCATCACTCTTTGGGAATTTGTCGATATAATCTTTCTCTATCACACTTTGCGCATCATCTAATGTGGCGCCTTCCTTTTTAGCGGTTGCATCCAATATCGCTTGATTTTTTTCAATGTTTTTTACATCACCAAGCAATGTTTTTGCTCGTGTCACATCATTGTTCTCCTCTATTACCCGGCCTTCAATATAATTACTCAATTTTGCGTTTTTTATAGCCCCTTTCTCAAGTTCTTCAAAATCACTCAATACCGAGGCTTTATCTACCGCTGTTTGATAATCATCGGCATATTTATATCTATTATTGGCATAATTAGACGCCTCCCTCTGGTTTATCAAAGCTTCTGCCTTTGCTTTATAGTCCTTAATTAAAATTTGTTGTTGTTCTGAAGGTGCCAAATTTACTTTATCCTTGCTTTCATCAAAAGTTCCATAATGGACGGCCCCCCGCTGCTTATCTGTCATTGCATATGCTGTGCTTTTAATAATATTGTTATCATTGTCAGCAACTTTAGCAAATTTCTTAACCAAGTTTACAGCTGTTGTTTGATCTGTCGTATCAGAAAATTTAATTTCCTTGCCAGATTCATTCAATATTTTTTTACTATCAGCATCATATTTAATTTTACCATCTATAATGTCGTTCTTTTGTTCGTTAGTAAACAAGAGCTCATCGGTGGTGGTACCATTCTTCTTCGTGCTTCCAATCTCAGAGATAGCTTTCTTATAAGCTGAATAGCTTATGGTATCAGTATCATTCAAGCTGGTTGTCAGTGTATCTCCCTTTTTAATTGCATTTGCCTGCTCGGTTGTAAAATCTTTATTTTTAGTAAGATTGTCAAAAGAACTTTGTTCTGCTGTCTGAGCAACCTTTAAATTATTATTCTCTTTATCAGCAATTTCTTGCAACTTATCTAAATCTAATTTGCCATCTTGCAACGCCCTTGCTTGAGATCTTGCATAATCATCCGCTATTTTAGCTTGCTCTGACGTATCTTTTGAATTCTTATAGGCACTAAATTGTTGCCTTGTATTCGTTGCATCAGCAGCTTCACTCATTTCCTTATCCAAGTTTTTTTGAAGATCTTCTGATTTTAATTCTCCTTTTTCAAGCGCCTCTTTTTGTTCTTCAGTGAGTTTGTCTTTGCTACTCTTTACATTTTCATCTGCCTTTTTTGCCTCATCAATTTCGTCATTCTTTTTAGAATTGTTTATAGCATTCATTATATGATATACAGCAATCATTAATACACCAATCAAAAGCAAGCACAAAAAAACCGTCAGCAACGTCCTTAGAGTAGGATGCCTTTGCCAAAAACTTTTCTTCCGCACACCATAATTAACATTTATGTCATTTTCCATAAAATAATTCAAATAATTATATTAAAAAAAAACTTCTTGTCAAATAAATTTTCTTGACATTAATTTTTTTTCAAAAGTCCTCCCATCAATATGGGTCTTTTGCTTTTTCTACACTTTGTTTTAGCAGCTGCAATAATTTTTTTTGTCCTCGTTCAGAGGTCGGCAGAAAGCACAATTTTAGTATCAAGTCAACATTTTGCACCCGGTGGAGCGAACAAATTATTGGTAAAAATCACGCGCACATTGGTGATAATTTTCTTCCTAAATTGCTTCCTGATTTCGTATTTGAAATATCACAAAAGCAAAGTTGAAGAAGCCAAAGTTGATGTTCCAGTGGCAGAAAAATCAGTTCCTATGGACTAATATGAAAAGGTTTTTGGCACTGTCATTTTGCTGGTTTTTCTCATTTTGTATATTAAATAATTCTGCTTTTTCCCTGCCAGAAAATAACAAATACGTCAAGTTTTTGAAATCAATAAATACCATCAAAGCATCATTTAATCAGACAATCTACGGCAAGAAAAACCAAACAGCCAACGGCATTATCGCAGTCAAAAAGCCAGATAAAATAATGCTTGAACACAACGCTGAAGAGATGGAAATCAAACTGGTTTCTGTCGGAAAAACGCTGAAAATCATAGACAAAAAAATCGGTCAGACAACTTACCTTGACAAGGGATATGCCGAGCTAATGCAAATTTTTACAGACAAAATGGATGCAAAGAGGCTAACGCGCGACCCAAAAAAAGGTGTCTGCACAAAGTTCAACTATCAAGAAGCTGGCTGGGAGAGCTGTCTGCAAATTGATTTGGATAAAAACACAATCAAACAGATGACTTTATATCGCCTTGACAGTACAGAAGTTGACGGCAAAACCAAGTTTAGTATTGCAAAGATTTTTGACATTTTCTTCAAAAATGTTGTGATAAACGGCACAGTCAGCGACAGCGAGTTCGTCATCAAGGACAGCCGAATTTTTGATGATGACGACTAACATTTTATGGGCGGTTGTGTGAGATTTCTCAGAAAATGGTATTACGACATTGACCATTTCACCCTATTCTTTGCACTCGGATTAGCCGCACTCGGCCTGCTAATGTCCTTTTCGGTGAGCCCTGCCATGTCGTATCGCATTCATGTAAGCACATACCACTTCTCAATCAGACACGTATTTTTCTGCCTCGTTGGCATTTCAATCATGCTGCTTGTATCAATGTTTTCGCGCATTTCCATTCTCAACATGTCATACGCAGGCCTCTTCGTTTGCATATGTCTGCTCGGGGTTGTCCTTTTGACAAGCGGTAATATCAAAGGTTCAAAACGCTGGATAAGCCTCGGATTCTTTGCGGTCCAGCCAACAGAGCTATTAAAACCATTCTTCATTATCATGAATGCGCACTTTTTGTCCCTAAAAAACAAAACAAAAATCACCTCATTCATTTCAGTCGGCATACTCGGCACAATCAGCATTTTACTGCTCCTCCAACCTGATTTCGGAAACACAATACTATACAGTTCAATCTGGTTTGTGCAAGTTTTTCTCGGCAGCGTTGGTGTAGGAATTTTGATTGCATCGCTATTTATCGGCGTTATCTCTCTTGCATCAATCGGTTTTTTTATGTTCCCACACTTCCATTACAGAATTGTCAATTTCCTTCAACTCAAAGCAGGACACGAGCAATATCAAACCAAGAAGTCAATAGAGAGCATTCATAATGGCGGTTTTTTTGGCACTGGGCTCGGCGAAGGCGATGTAAAATATCAACTCCCAGACGCACACACTGACTACATATTTGCTACAATTTGCGAGGAATGGGGCGCCATTTTGGCCTTCGCAATGCTGCTTGCATACCTATATTTCACATATCGCCACCTTGCATCCAATTTCACAAGCTCAAAATATGAAATCCGTGTCATCTACGGCCTTGTCCTAATGATTATCGTCCAGAGTTGCGTCCACATCGGCGTCAATATAAATCTCCTCCCAAGCAAGGGCATCACACTGCCACTCGTCAGTTACGGTGGCTCATCCATGTTGGCAAACTCATTAATTTTCGGCTTTCTTCTTGCATTCACAAGAAAAACCTATGCATTCAAATCAAACTATTCGGATTTTGAGATAGTCAAAAGGAATTAGAGATTATTAAATCTAAATTGCTGGGCCGCCCTTGCCTTGACTTTGTCCTGTTCCAACACCTGCTGCACCAGAACTAATATGGCTACCGGCATTGCCAAGACCGGCAATTTGCATTCCACCTCTTTCTTGTAAAGGTGCTTGAACGGTTACCACCTGTTGTTTTTGTGTTTGTTGTGCTTGTACGACCGCCTGGGTTTGTTGAATGTTTTGTTCTTTATTGGTTTTAATCGCCGCCGGATCTGGTTTTACAACTAATTGTTCTTGCTCTCGTCCAACATTTGTTGATTGGGATTTAGATTGCAATTCTTTTTTATGCTGTTCAACAGCTTTTTCTAACATCTTCCATTGGTCTTCAGTAAGCTGTTTATCCGTTGAAAGATTAACATTGTCTTTAGCAAATTTTTCAACTATCTGATCTTTTTGTTCACTATTAAGTCCAGCTCTCTCTGAATTAATAGCCATCGCTGCTATTTGTCCAAATTTCTTAATAAATTCTGCATCTTTTTTCTCTTCTGCTTTAATTTCACTAAGAATTTTGTCTTTAACGTCATTTTCATTCAATACCTTGACATTATTCTGTCCAAGTGCATTTTTATTATTCTCACTTATTGTTCCATTTTCAATTTCATTAAGAATTTGTTCTTTGATACTATTTTTCTTACTTCTAAGTATAGCAAGCTCAATCTGCTGACAAATCCATCCAATTATCGGTATATTATAAGGAAATTCATCACCTTTTTTAACTTGCTTGATTTTATCATCAATTGACAAGTCGTTTCCTTCATCATCAACATCGCCAGATGGATATGAACCTGCCAATTTGTTCAACGCTTTTCTTGCAACAGTTATCCTGTTCTCTTTGACAACTTTTTCCTCAATCTTATTCAGTTGACTTTCTGAAAATTTATGCAATTTATCTTCATTTCGTGCTGCCACAAGTTTGTCAACAATTGGTTTTCCGTTTTTTTCAACCTCACCACCTGGCCCAACCGTGTAAAAATCAACCATAAAATTATATATAAAACTATACCATCTTTAAATCAAAAAGCAAATGAAAAAAAACGAAAATTGGAAAAAGTATTAAAAACCATCCACGAACTCCATTAAGAGAGTGT
The DNA here is from genome assembly GCA_946544555.1 of uncultured Rickettsiales bacterium. GTDB lineage: Bacteria > Pseudomonadota > Alphaproteobacteria > Rickettsiales > Deianiraeaceae > UBA4311. The sequence continues at coordinate 2,790 of CAMNMI010000031.1, read as the reverse complement.
TTTTTTTTCATTAGATAAGATGTCTGACTGATCGCATCATCACCAACAAGGACCAACAATAAAATTTTTGTCTTTATCTTGCCCTTTAACTTTAACTTTTATATTATTATTGCCGGTCAAAGTGTGAACAAGATTGACATCTCTAATTCCAATTGTACCCAACTGCGTTTGAGTAACTTTCACATCTTGTCCTTTTTTCATATTCTCCGTAAAAGCACGATTGAGTATTTCTTTATCTACCATCTGTATCAAATTCTCCGCTCGACGATCCTCTTTAAGTGCATTAGCATTTGGTTTTGATGGTCCAGCCACTTGTGTATTTTGTGCAGGTTCCGATAGACATGTTGCAAGAGCTTTCATATCAATCCCTTTATTAGATGAAATCTGTGTTTGTAAATTATTCATCACTTTTTCAATCTGATTAATATCCATTGTTCCCATTTTTTCATCAAACAGCGCACTTTGTTTTTCAATAATTTTCTTTGACATTTCTCTCAATTTTTCCTTAGAGTACACTTCTAATTCTTCTTTAATTTGTGCAGGATCATTTTTTCCTTTTTCAACAACGCTTTTCAAAAAAGCTTCATATTCATCTTTTTTACTATTGAGAGCAGCATCTGCTTCGTTTTCTTTATATTGTAAATACATTTTATACAAAATTGGTAAAACTAACAAATAAGCTACCTTAGGAAATTCTTCATTTTTTTCATGCGCTTCTTCATATTTTTTTCCAAGAGTTTTTCCATCTCTATCTTTGTATTCCCTTGCAAGCGTTTCAGCCGCTTCGTCATTATTGTTGCGCAAAAAATCAGTAGCTTCCTTTAAAGACTCCTTATTTCTGAATTTCTTTAACCTATCAAGCTCTGGCTTATCTGAAGCATTTGAATTTATTGTACCAAACATACATATTAATTTTAATCAAAAAAAACAATTCGTCAACTATTTTTAATTATTTTTTGTCTGTTAAATTTTTGTATTGATTTGTTGCGCTGGGCGGAGCGAGTTTGGCCGCCGAGGAACGAGGCGTAGCCAAACCGCGATGGCGTGGCCTCGGGCAGCGCAACATAAATTGATGGATTGTTTTAATGGAGAAATTATTTTTTTTCTTCAAAATATTTCTTCCCTTTTAGTTTGTCCGGAAGATAATCTTCTTTGTCATATGCGTTATAACCTTTACTATAACCCCACTGCTTCATCATTTTTGTCGTTGCATTGCGGATTTTCAGCGGAATTGGTAGGTTTCCGAAGCGCATTACATCCTCCATGGCACGTGAAATTGCCTCGTCCACACGGCGCTCCTTCTTGCATTTTGAAAGGTATATCGCCCCATGCGACAGATTTATCATGCACTCTGGAAGCCCAACCTGCTGGCACGCTTGGAAAACCGCATTGGCGAGCATCAGTGCATATCTGTCGGCCAGACCAACATCCTCGCTGGCAAAAATTACCATCCTGCGCGCAATAAACAGTGGATCCTCCCCCGCATTCACCATCCGCGCAAGATAGTAAAGTGCGGCATTGACTTGGCTTGCCCGCATTGATTTGATGAACGCCGAGATTGTGTTATAGTGCTCCTCACCCTTGTGGTCGTATCTCAAACACTGCGTTTGCACTGCCTTTTTTATTGTCTCCTCCGTGATTTTCCCATAAACTTGCAATATCGTTTCAATGACAGAAATGATGTGGCGTGCGTCGCCGTTTGCCATCTCCGCGAGCATTTGCAACACGTTTTCATCCTCAACCTCAGCAACCCGCTTGATTATCGTTTTCAAGTTTTGAATTGACAGCTCTTTCAGCACAAAAACTTGGCACCTTGACAGCAGTGGTGAGATGACTTCAAAGCTTGGATTTTCCGTGGTTGCACCTATTAAATAGAGGCTGCCGTTTTCAACATATGGCAGTAAAAAATCCTGCTGCGCTTTGTTGAAGCGGTGGATTTCGTCCAGAAATAAAAGTTTTGGTCTTCCGAACATTGACGGCTTGGCTACTATGTCGCGTATGTCCTCTTTGCTTGCTGAAACAGCCGACAGCTCGTGATAATCAACATTTAGCGCGTTTGCATAAATTCGTGAAAGTGTCGTCTTGCCAACCCCCGGCGGGCCATATAAAATGAATGACATCAAGTGTTTTTGCTCAATCGCAATTCGCAGCGGACAATTTTTTCCAACCAAATGCTCCTGCCCGACATAATCATCAAGCGATTTTGGACGAACTTTGTTTGCAAGAGGAGGCATATCAAGCCACTAAAATGGTGCGTCTGGATGGACTTGAACCATCGACCTTCTCCTTATCAGAGAGACGCTCTAACCAACTGAGCTACAAACGCGTCAACCTACATGAATTTACAAATTATAATTTGCAAGTGATTTTATTAAAAAAGAAAAAAGCTATCAAACTTAGCTACGACCTACTCTCCCAGCTTTAAAAAGCAAGTACCATCGGCGATGAAGCGTTTCACGTTGGAGTTCGGAATGGGATCCTGTGGTTCCACTTCTCTATAATAGCTAAGATTGATAGCCCATCAATCCTAAGAAATATAGTCATTTCAAGTTTAATGTTTTTATGAATTTAACTCAAAAACTGATAATAGTTTTTACACTACACACAGGTAAAACCTAATATAAATCAATCGAGTGATTAGTAACGGTCAGCTCAACACATCACTGTGCTTACACCCCCGTCCTATCAATGTCGTGGTCTACAACAACTCTGATTGGGAAACCTTATCTTGCAGTATGTTTCACGCTTATATGCTTTCAGCGTTTATCACTTCCGTGCGTGGCTACCCAG
>CAMNMI010000030.1 GCA_946544555.1 uncultured Rickettsiales bacterium | reverse complement strand
AGACGGGTGCATTCTTGATTAGTGCCTTCTTCATTGCAATATGCATCAAGTTCCTCATTTTGGTGTGGCAGTATAATTCTGTCTATTACGCAGCCCTCACAATGAGCGCAGTTGTGTTGTCAATCGGAGGTGTATTGGTAATGTTTATAATTACCGGCAAACCGTTTTGTGTGGCCATGGGAGGCCTTGGAATTATCTCAATCGCAGGTGTTGTGGTGAGTAATAACATCGTGTTGATAGACACATTCCAAGAGATGATAAACAAGCTGAAATTGCCTACGCGCGAGGCTGTCATCAAGACAGCATTGTCGCGTTTGCGCCCTGTGTTGATTACCACAACAACTACTGTTTGCGGGCTTCTGCCGATGATGTTCAATGTTAACTTTGACTTTTTCAGTTTGAGCTTCCTGTTTAACGCCCCTTCTGGCCAGTGGTGGGAAGAGCTTGCAACTACTATTGCAGGTGGTGTATGTTTCTCGTTGATATTGACATTGACATTTACGCCGGCCATGTTGATGTTGCATGCGCCGCGTGATGAGGAGGATGATTGATTGTTGATATGAGCGCTTCTGGACTGCCTTGGTGGGTATTTTACATCATAACTTTATTCATGTTTGACATTTCGCCGGGAGTGTCGTTCGTAACTGTTGCAAAGAACACAATCAAAAACAAATCATTGACGATAGGACTATTTACGGCACTCGGCATTGCAACCAGTGATGGAATTTCGGCCATTATCGGATTTTTCTTTTGCAAAACATTGAACTATTACGGCAAAATATTCATGTATGTCCAAGCCCTCGGAATGTGCTATTTGTTGTATGTTGGCATGAAAATGATGGCAGCAAAACCAACTGTCATGAAACTTGAAGGAAGTTTGTCAAAAGCTAAGTTTGAGGCCTTCAAAACTGGGTTCTTATACACATTCTCTAACTTCGGAATTGCAACAATCATCATTACTGTCATATCGCAGTTTTACAATCACGTTGGCACATGGAAGGGCTATGCAGGGCTCCTTGCGGCAGTTCCAATGGTCAGCTTTGCAACCTTTGCCGTGATTGCAATGGCATGTTATTTCCTTAAATTGTGGTGGCTGTTTAGCAAATATTCTGGCGCACTTGATAAGATAGCTGGCTTTGTGATCATCTGCCTTGCGGGAACAAATTTGAAGAGCATTTTGGGATTATAATCCTCTTATTTCTGTTTTTGCGCTACCAGAGACTACGCACTTGTGGTTTGTATTTTGCTTCTTGCGTTGCTACTCGTGCAAACGCTCTCTATGCCGCACAACGACGTAAAATAAAAACAAATTTCTCTTGCAATAGTTTATTTTTTTTGATAAAATTGAAAGTAGTTTGTATGTCAATGATTTTTTATAACGCAAAAAGAACAGCAGATAAGGAAATTAAACACACAAAGATCATGGTTGTCAACATGTTCATTACGTTCCTGTTTTTGGGACTGCTTGGCGTGTTTGTCTACTCATTTATTGAGAGCCACGCGATTGATGACATTGGCGAAAGCCCATTTGCTGCAAGCCAAATTGCCAAGAACTAATGCCAAGCCAAACACTGTAAAAATGGTTTTGCACTGACTTTTTTATGCAACTTTTGCAGTACATTTTTATTTTTTGTGTTTGCAAACAGTATCAAATCCTTGTTTGTCAGCACAAATTCTCGTGGCAGATTGTGAATGTTAGCTTCGCGCTCACGCGTGATAAACAAGTCTCGCGCAAATGACTGATCTACCACAATTCTAAACTTGTTATGCATTTTCTCCCACACAGTCAGCGGGTTGAACCTATACAAGCTATCATTTTCCATTGCTCGGCATTCTTTTAAGAAATTCTCATGTAGTTTTTTGTCAGTCAGGAAGTGCGCCTGCATGCGCTCATAAGCCAAGTGTAAATATTCCACATCTTGCTTTGCGTAGAAGATTTGCTTCTTCGTGAGTGGCCGTTTTAGCCAATCCGACACTTGCAGTTTGTGTTCTTTCACAATTTTTTTGTCGCAGAATTCCTTAACCAGTTGTGCGTAGCCAATTTCATCGCCAAAGCCCAGATGTTTTGCTGCTACCTGTGTATCAAAAACGTTATGCATTGTAATTCCAAATTGGCAGTAGATGCACTCAAAATCCTGTCGCGCCGCATGAATGACCTTGACAATACTGTCATCGCGCAGAAGTTCCATAAGCTCGTTTAAGTCATCACTATGCCCAAGAACATCATATATTTTTGGCTCTTCTTGTGCACCACATTTTACTTGCACTATTGACAAAATCGGTCGATATGTTGTTCTTCTATCAAACTCTGTGTCGAGTGCAATCACTCTCTGCATAGAGGCTGAATACTAACGTCAAAATAAAATGCAATGCTTTGCTAATTTTTTAGGGTTGCGCCGCCCGAGGCCACGCCCTCGCGGTTTGTATTTCGCTCCTCGCGTTGCTCCTCGCGCAAACGCGCTCCGCGCCGCGCAACATCAAATTAAAGAATTAACAACATACTTTATTTAGCCTTGCTAATGCTTATCTTCCAGTTTGGGCCGTATTTTACGCTATATGCCTTTGCAAAGTTGCCGACATTTAATCCAACTGATAAGTAGCCTAACGAATTGAAATACAAAACTGGCTTGCCCTCTTGGACATTTCCGAATGTGTTGTCATAAACAACATCACTGATGAACGATTTTTTGATGCCATCCGTAATCAAAATGTCATATTTTGTACCACGTTTGAGCTTTATCTTGTTTGCTGTTTTTCTGTCTATGTTAGTCCAGACATTTCCGTAATTCACATCCAGAATTGGAATATTTCCGTGCAAAGTACCTTTTTTGAACTCTGGCTGTTGATGGTCAAGACGTTTCAATTTTTTTACGTCAAGCTCATCACCGACATCCTCAAATGAGATTTTTCCGCTCGCCAATTTTGCGCCTGTATAGACATAAACATCGCGGCCATAGAAAGTGTATGATGCATCACTACCGGCAACACGGTGTTTGACTTCATCAATTTCACGAACCTCGGCAATGCCAATTTCCTTGTCAATAAATGTTATTGTTCCGTTATCGGGCGTCACAATATAGTGATTGTCTTTGGTTTTTGCAACAATACTCTTGCGGTTTGTGCCAACACCTGGGTCAATTACAGACACAAAAACTGTGCTCTTCGGAAAGGTCTTGATTGATTGGAACAGACGATAAGCGCCCTCCCAGATGTCAAAAGGTTCAATCATGTGAGTATTATCAACGATGACGATGTGCTCATCAACAGACAGCGCAGTGCCCTTTATCTCAGCAACGGCCGCGTCTTTGGCACCAAAATCAGATTGCAAAACCAATATTCCTGCGGAGGAACTTGCAGAAAAGATATTATAAAATAGACATGCAAATAAAATAATTTTTTTCATAAAACAAAAAACAAAACTGAAATACTTTTAATTCAAAAAGTTTTTATGGAAAAAGTAAGAAAAGACATTGAGAAAATACAATATTAGCGCCTTAGCGCATCATCATTGAGTGTGAAAAATTGTTAACTCCCATGTCAGCGACAGTTTGGAATATGTGTTTTTTTTAAATGCAAGTTTTATTTGTTGCACCAGTGCGGAGCATGGTTGAGCGAGGAGAATAGTGAGAGGTGAAATACAAACCGCGAGGGCGTGGCCTCGGGCGGCGCAACTGTTTATTGATAGTTTTTATAGACAGCTTGACTTTTACAAAACAATTACCGTTTTTCATGCATAGCTATGATTTTTGATGCACTCGGAATGTTTGAAGAGTTCATGAAGTTGATTTTTTGATATGATTGGGTTAAAGATTAGGTTTTTGTCGGAGAATGCAAAGGGGGTTTATGAGTGCGGAAAGTTGCTTGGATACCAAACGACTGGAAGTAGTGGAATTGATATTAGGGCCGTTGATGTGTTTCTGCCAGCAACAAAAGAGACATTTATGCTTGGAAAAGATATTGACAGTTATGAATTAAAACCGATGGAGCGAGTAGTTGTGCAGACAGGTTTGGCCGCTGGTGGATTATCTGATGATTATGAAATACAGGTGCGTCCTCGCTCTGGATTAGCGTTCAGAAGCGGTATCACGATTGTAAATACGCCTGGTACCATTGATAGTGATTACCGTGGTGAGATTGGTGCGATTTTATGCAATCTTTCGGACGAGTCATTTACTATAAAAAGGGGCGACAGAATAGCACAAATGATTGTTTGTCCAATTGTAAAATGCGAACTTGAATTTGTTGATGAATTGGATGATACGGCGCGCGGTGCCGGTAGATTTGGCTCAACTGGTGCAAGATAACTATGTGTTAAAATAAAAAACGTTTGCTGCCAGAGGATATCACTCGCGATTTGTATTTCACTTCTCACTATTCTCCTTCACAAACCTGCTACGCGCTGGCGCAACAAATAACGTTTTTCACCTTGACAATTATTAAAAAAATCTGTTTCAAGTATTGTGATACAATTGCTTACAACACACATTTGTCCGATATTACTCATCCTGACACAAGTAGTATTCATGCATCGCAGAAACGTATTTTTGTTTGCAATCAGCACGGTCGTTATTACACTTTTCACACTTGGCTACAACAAATTCATGGTTTTTGAAGTCATGGCGGTGTTGTCAGTATTCATCTGCATAATGCATAACAGAAAATATCGTGCATCAGGAATTTACTACCTTGGACTGCTATCGTGTGGGCTATTTATGCTCGCAATTCAAGAATTACATCCAGATTTGTTGAATGACATATTTTCTCGTCTCGCTGGTGAAAAATACGAAGATTTTGTCAACATAGCAACACACATTTACACACTTGTCGCTCTGCTACTTTTAGTAGGCATGATGCCATTTTCAGAGTGGATAATGTATCTTTTTGCGTTATCAAACTCGTTCTACAAAATTGTTTGTTTTATTGTGCCGCTGTTTTTGCTGTTGCAAATCATGCAGGAAGTGGCGCTAAACATCAGCGCTTACTCAATAATTTACACTGGCTTTGCGATATGTATTTATGCAGGAATATACCTACTTTTTGAAAGCAACATTCGTCGTATTTACACATACATAATCCTATATTTCTTTGGCTTGCAAGTAATTTTCATATCTAACGGCATGATGCAAATAATGATGCCATTTTGGGTTATCATTTCAGTTTTAATTGCAACTTTGAGCTGCGTTTTCACACCATTTAGGGTAAGAAGATACACACTTGAAAACATCAAAGAATATTTCTGTGGCAAGCTGTCTGACAAAATTTTCGCATGTATATCATTCAACATAATAATCGGTCTGTTTGCTGTTTATGCCATCATACTCAATCATGGAGAAAACATTTCAGAACTAAACTCCTTCTATAAAATCGGAATAATTGTGTTTTTTATTGGCTTTATTGCGCGAATTTTTTATTCAATTCTATTGAAAAATACTTCAAAAAATAAAGTGGTTGTTGGCAAAATAGATAAAAAATTCAAAAAGTTATTTGCAAGAAACAGGTTAAAGAGGGTAATTTGGCTTAACATTTTATTCTATATCACTGCTTTAGAAGTGTTCCTGAACCGATATTTCTTCATTGGCAATCTTCACATTCCAAAATATCAACATCTGCTAATTTATGTCGCCTTATTCTGTTCTTTTTTTGTCATAACGCCGCTTATGTTGTCAGGAAAGAAACCAATCTTGCTCAGAAGCAACTATTATTTTAGAGCCGTCAGATCATGTTTGTCGTTTGTATGCATATTTGTAAGAATTGTTGCAACTACATTTTCTGACTTTTGGAAGGCATTGCGCCAGTATATCACGGCAATCGTGAACGCATCAACTTCATACAAATTGACACATATTTTATGCAACAACTACACATACTTCTATGTCTTCCTATTGATACAAATGATAATTGTTTTAACCATTGAGTGTGTTATTACGTAAGAAAATCTCTTTGTTACTCTGCTATGTATTGTTATTTTCATTATTTTCGTTCGCTAAAATAGCGCTCGCAGATGATAGTGCTGACGATGATGAAGCCTTTGTTGAGGTCCAACAAATAGATACCAATGACCCTTGGGAAAGCTTAAATCGTAAAATTTTTGGTTTTAATGAAGTCATTTTTGACAATGTCTACATCCCGTTCGGAAGATGGTATGAGAACAACATTCCTCTGTCTGTTAGATGGTCATTTAAGAACTTCACCCAGCACTACACTGAAACGCCGCAGGACATGATTTTGTCGGTTCTGGACTTTGATTTGGAGGGTTTTTTAGTGGCTTCGTGGCGCTTTTTAATAAACGGAACGATCGGTATGTGGGGAATTCTTGATCCAGCAAATGATCTTGGATTAAAGTCGGTCCACAAGACATTTGGACAGATATTTTACTTTTATGGTATTCCACAGGGACCATATTTGATGCTACCATTTATCGGACCAAGCAATCTGCGCGATACAATTGGAATGGCTGCTGAATTTGTAATAACCAACTACTTCTTTATGAAAACATTTTTTGGCGAAAAACTAACTTATTTGTTCACCTACCAAAACGTTTTCAGCCCATTTTTTTACTTCCATCCAAAGTTAAGCTCATTAACATGGATTGCGTTTGGAAATTCTATCGGTAAATATTTCAACAAATTTGCAACTGTTGCGCCAACGCTTGAAGTGCTTAGTAATGGTGCTATTGATAAGTATTTGAATTTTAGGACTGGATATTATCAATCACTGAAAAACGAGGAAGAGAAATACGACAAATTGCGTAAAAATGGGAAGCTCAAAAGAGAGAATGTTTGTGATTATGATGCGATGATTTGGCTTCCAGATGAGTGTAATGATGATCCAAAGATATATTCATTTGCAGGTTGGAAAGATTGATTATATGTTGCATGGTGCAGAACAACAAAGAGAATTGAAGAAATAAAAAAAACAAGAAGGCGTGGCCTCGGGCAAGCACCACCAATTTTTTTACATTAATTTGCGGATGCTATTTCCGCTTCACTCTTCACAATTTCAATGTTAGATGCATCTTTATAACTCTGTTTTTGCAGGCAGAAATGGTAATATCTCGCAAAGCAAATCATTTTTTTTGCCCTGTCATCAAACACATTCAGTGATGAAATAATTTGGTCGCGTAACAGTTCGGCACTTTCAAGCAGTTCATCCATATTTAGCTCCTTATTCTGCATTTTATCATAGATATTAAACATAGAACATATTCCATTTGAGAATGTTTTTATTGCCTTTCTTTCCTTGGCCGAGCAGTCAGCCAACAAAAACAAGCAATCTATTGCTGCATTCAGCAGAACAGATTGCTTCAATTTTTTCAATCTCGTCATTTCATCGGAATACATCGGCTTGTTTTTATTACACAAACTCATCATTTGTCCTCCACAAATGCCGTCTTTTCCACTGTATTTTGATACCACTGATACCAAATCGCAGCGTGTTGATTTTGAAATTTTCACCTTATCACAATTCGTAATGAACTGGTAAATCATGGCATCAAGTGCATTTGAGGCAATAATCGTTTTTGAGGCACCGTATTTTCTGTGGCATGTTTGGCGTGAATGTCGGAAGTCATCGTTATCAAATTCTGGGAGGTTATTCTGCATGGTGGAGTAGTGATGTATCATTTCAATGATCTCGCCAATAAACAAGCTTTTGGCAACACTCAATCCCAAGGCCTCGCCGACAATGCGGGCAAAAAACGAGCGATAATATGTCTCACCCGACATCAATGCATATTCCATTATCTCACCAATTTCAGCGTCCTGCTCTTCACTGCAAAATTCATGAACTATCTTCGCGAGCAACCCACGAACCTGCTTCCGATGCAATCGCAACTCGGTTGTTATCTCCACAAATTCATCTGGCACATTTTGATTGTCAATCTGATTTTCTGAGTTCAAATAAAACCCGCTCATAATATTTACAATACAAAATCACTCTATTCTATTAGAGTTTGGGGAATTGTCAATTATTTTAACAATTTAATCATTTCGTTGATGGATTGTTCTAAATAAGTAATTTTATTTTGATATTTTATCTTCTTTTTGTGTTCTTCTGTGATTTCTTTATCAGTTATATCTGCGTTTAATTTATTTTCCATATGATGAATTAAATTTCTAATATATGTTGGTAAGCTTACAGAATATGCTTTTTTTTCATTCTCTTTCCATTCCAACACTATCACATTTTCTTTAAATTTTAATTTTTCATTTCCTTCTTTAAAATATTCTTCATCAAAACGTTGCAATTTTGCTCCTTGTTCAAGCCGTTCAAATAATAAACCATACAACAAATTATGCAAATCAGTTGAATATTCATTGAAAGCCAAAAAGTTTGCAACTGCTTGCGAATTTGTATGATTTTCAAGAAATTTATAATCTTTTTCAATCTTATCCTTCATTTGTTTTATTTCAATTTTTTCTCCATCTTTTTCACAAATCAAAACCTCGCAATTTTCATTATTCATACAATGTTTGACGAAGGTTGGAGAGTGAGAGGTAAAAATACATTGAATGCCTTCGTCTTTCAAAAACTTGATAAGTGATTTTTGAAAATCTGGATGCAAATTTTGCTCTGGCTCATCTATTAAAAATATAGATTTTTGTTGTCCGTCAAATTTTGTTCTTGCTATAAATTTTATGATTTTTCTAATACCACTTCCAGCGTGCGATAAATTTTCACTTGTTTTATCACCATAACGATTTACAATATTTATTTTCGTCGTTATACCATCGCTACCATTATATTCATAATCAATGTTTTCTATTCCAAAATATTCTTTTAATACATTTTTAATTCCATCTTTTTCATCATTGAAAATATCTTTTGTCTTTGCTTTTGACTTGTTATTATAATTACTTAAAATCTCTTTTATTTCTGTATCGTTTTTTAAATTTTCATAAATCTTTGCAAACATTGATTTATCACCAGCAGATTTAGAAGGATCGTCCAAATCAATGGCAGGCATATAATAAATTAATTTTTGAGGGTTCTTTATTTCTTTATCTTTAAGTGTCTTTTTATCTTTATTGATTTCTTCAAGTAATAAATCCTTTGTTATATCCAATTTAAAAGAAAATAAATACTTGCTTTGTGATATTTTTTCATCTTCATCTTCTATATGTGTCTTATGAACTATTGCATTAAAACTTTCACCTTCTCCTGCATCTTGTTTGATATTTTCATCAAATATGCAACAAGCAATAGCATTATTATTCGAACCAAATTCTAAATTGTGTAAATCTTCTTTTTCTAATTTACTATTAAAACACAAATCCACGGCTTCAAGAATTGTTGTTTTTCCGCAACCATTATCGCCAATAAGAAGGTTTGTTTTTCCTTGAAAATCAATAAATACTTCTTTAATTCCTCTAAAATTTTTGATATAAATTTTTTGTAATTTCATAATCAATCAACAGTAAATTCCGTTAACCAATAGGAACAAAAAAATATTTGTCAATTTTTATCCCACATCAAAATTGGCAAATTTTCCCTCTTCCCAACTTCACATGACTGGTAGATAAACGTTTGATTGATTTATGAGTGACGAACAAACTTTTGATTTAAATACGGTTTTCCCGCTGGCATTTGTGAAGAATTATTTGCGGATTGACAATGACTTGGATGATGGCTTTTTGGCGCATGCGGTGGAGAGCGCGACCATTTTTGCACGGCAGGCGAGCGGGTTGCAACTGCTTTCGGCCGAGGAATTTAGTGAGGACATCAGGCAGGCCATTTTGTATCATGTGGCGTCAATGTATCAAAATAGGGAGGGCGATGCGTTTGTGCCAGAGGCCTCAATGGAGATTTACTAGGTTCACCGCGGTGTTAGAATTGGTTTGAGTGATTAATTTATGGCTAACCGAGAGTTTTTTAATTTCAA
>CAMNMI010000029.1 GCA_946544555.1 uncultured Rickettsiales bacterium | reverse complement strand
CATTTAATAATTTTCTCTGCGCCTTCTTTACTCACTATAAAAAACTGATTTCCCCAGGTAATCGCATCATGGATAGAACCACAATATTTAGCATGCATCCAATCTCCATATCCAACGTGTTTAAATGATTTTTTGATTGGTCGCCAATATTTTCTTAACATAGCTTTATTAAACCCGTCAATAAAATCAAATGGGTTAATAGATAGTTTTATAGCGTCAAAATCTTCTGGGACATTTTGCAGAATTGTTGACAGCTTGTCATAAAAATCTCGTTCAACAAGAAAATCAATGCAAAAATTTAATATAGCAATTGCTTTTTTCCAAATCTGCATTATAATAGAAATGTGAATGGTGATCTAATTGATAGACGGACGGCTGAACAGAATTTGGACATTATAGCGCATGATAGCGTTGCTGATCTGGCTGGCTTGCAAGCTGGATGGTGTTGGGCTTTTGCGCCATTGAGAAGCTTCTTAACAAATCCAGAATTTATAAAGTCACTCAGAGAATATAAAGCTCGACAGTGTGCTGAAGGAGTGCATCATTTTAATATTGATTTTCTAAAAACGTTTTTTAGGGGTCAGGAAAATAACGAGGCAGTTGAGAAATGTTTATGGATTGTCCATTTATTATGTAGAGCAACTGATGAAAATGGGAAGATAACAAATCCGATATTAATACGGGATTTGGTACGCCATATATTTCGATCTAACGGCGCAGGAGAAATAGATGATTCTTTTGACTATTTCGCTCTCAGTAATGCATTAATGAGACATAATATTGACACATTCTATTATCGTATCTATCAAGCAAATATGACCGATGAAACGAGGAATACATTAGAAGGATACATGGATGATGGTGCAGTTATAATGTTTGGGTACCCGGGTCATTGGAAAAACTTGTATAAACAAGATGGTTATTATTATACTTTGAGTCCTTATGGAATGTATAATACATTGGATGCGGCAATTGGGAACGACGGACATGGTCAATTTAGATGTATGTTACCCAGGGAATTAGGAGAAAATAAAGGTGATGATTTCTACGGTTGGAACTTAAGTATTGACGAAATGACGATCGCTAATAATTTAGAGCAACAAAATAATTTGAATAATCATCAGCATTTAGGAAATCAAAGTCATTTGAATAATAACAAATCGCCAGATGAAGAGTATACTGAAAATCTTATAACGGAAATAAGGAAGTTACGAGAAGAGGGACATGGTACGGCATATGATGTTATGCAGCAAAAGCTTGACGAACTACTAACTTTCTCAGATAGACTTCCAAACAATTCATATTTAAAAAATCAAGCGGAAAAATTAACGCGAGAATTGCTATCTACTTAGATTGTAATTTGTTGTAATTTTAAAATTTTTTCTAACAAATTCATAAAAATAAAACTAAAACTTGTCAAGAAATAAAAAATTGCTTTTTTTCTCAATCCGCACTATAATAGCAATGTGAATGGTGATCTAATTGATAGACAGACGGCTAAACAGAATTTGGACATTATAGTACATGATCGCGTTGCTGATCTGGCTGGCTTACAAGCTGGATGGTGTTGGGCTTTTGCGCCATTGAGAAGCTTTTTAACAAATCCACTTTTTTTAAAGTCACTCAGAAAGTATAAAGCTCGACAGTGTACCGGAGGAGCACATCATTTTAATATTGATTTTCTAAAAACGTTTTTTAGGGGTCAGGAAAATCTTGATGAAGTAAGAAAATGTTTATGGATTGTCCATTTATTATGTAGAGCAACTGATGCAAATGGGGAAATAACAAAACCGAGATTGATATATGATATGGTGCATGAAATATTTCCAATGAATGACATCACGGGTCCTGAAGAGACGCTTGAACTTTTATCAGTATGCAACTCAATAATGACCGAGTCTTTGAGCGCGTTCAAATATGAACAAATATTTTACCAAATGTTTAATAACAATGCATTATTCGCACAGCTGGAACAAAAACTGGAAAATGGGGAAGTTTTAACATTGGGTGATGGTACGGCTCATGTGTTTAATATATTCAAAAAAAATGGTAATTACTATACTCTGAGCCCCTATCAGCAGTTTGCCAATAGCCGTGATGCAATTACTAGTTGGGGACAGCATGGTATAAATTTATATTATTTGTCTCCAATAAGTCTGGAACACATGTATTATGATGCTGTACATAATCGAACTGCAATAAACAGGCAGCTAGTGGCTGATTCGCTGAATGCAAATAATTATTCTATGTTGCAAAATCAGAAGAACCCATTTGAAGAAATTAATGAAATTGCGGAGGCGATGTATGAGAATAATCAAGTTTTTCGTGCTGGTGAATTAGATCCGACTAATTATAGCGAAATTATCAATCAACTCACTCGTAGAATGGAAGGGGTCAAGAGAGCCAACCAGAACAATGCTAATATTATAAACTTAGCTGAGTGGAAAATGAATCAGGCTTTGTCGGGACTGAATCCGAACCAATAAATTACAGTTTTTTTGCTTTCTCCAACGCCTCTTGGATGTTTCCTACCATGTAGAAAGCTTGCTCTGGAATGTCATCATATTTACCTTCGCAGATGCCTTCAAATCCTTCAATGGTGTCTTCAAGTGGGATGAAACGTCCTGGTGTGCCTGTAAATGCCTCTGCTGTGAAGAATGGTTGAGATAGGAAACGTTCAATTTTTCTTGCTCTTTTGACGGTAAGTTTGTCCTCATCTGAGAGTTCATCCATACCAAGAATTGCAATGATATCCTGCAGTGAGCGGTATTTTTGAAGTATCTCTTGAACCTTTCTGGCCACTGCATAGTGCCTCTCTCCTACAACCAATGGCGATAAAATACGGGACATTGAGTCCAGTGGGTCAACTGCTGGATAGATAGCTTTTTCAGCGATTGCACGTGAAAGCACGATTGTTGCATCCAAGTGGCTAAATGTGGTGGCTGGCGCTGGGTCTGTGGTGTCATCTGCTGGGACATAAACGGCCTGCACGGATGTAATAGAACCCTTATTTGTTGAGGCAATACGCTCTTCCAGATAACCAAGCTCTGATGCCAAAGTTGGCTGATAACCCACTGCCGAAGGGATACGCCCGAGCAATGCCGAGACCTCTGAACCTGCCTGCAAGAAACGGAATAAATTATCAACAAAGAAAAGCACATCCTGCCCCTTCACATCACGGAGATACTCTGCGACTGTAAGTCCTGAAAATGGCACACGTGCACGAGCTCCTGATGGTTCGTTCATTTGTCCATAGACAAGCACAACCTTTGAATTTTCTGGGTTTTTTTGGTCAATCAGTCCCGACTGCATCATCTCGTGATAGAGGTCGTTTCCCTCACGAGTTCTCTCGCCGACACCTGCGAAGACAGATTTACCTCCATGTGCCTTGGCGACATTGTTGATGAGCTCGGTTATAAGCACTGTTTTTCCCACACCAGCACCACCAAAAAGTCCAATTTTACCACCTTTCAAGAATGGAGCAAGCAGGTCAATAACCTTGATACCAGTAACCAAAATCTCACTGCGAGGGGTTTGGTTTTTGAGCTCAGGAGCCGAGCGGTGAATTGACCATCTTTCACACTTATTACTTATCTTTGTGCCGTCCAAGACATTTCCACAAACGTCCATGATTTTTCCCAAAACTTCATCTCCAACAGGAATTGAAATTGGCGCGCCGCTGTCAATCACTTCCAGCCCTCTACGCAAGCCCTCTGTTGCCTGCATTGAGATTGTTCTAACTGTATTCTCTCCAATGTGCTGAACGACTTCAAGTGTTATTTCCTTGCCGCCATTGTCGCACTTCAATGCACTGTTTATCTTTGGCAAAATGCCACTTTCAAACTCAACATCAACTATTGCCGAAATTATTTGTACTATTTTACCTTTGTTGTTTGACATATTTTGAAAACATGATGTGAAAAATAATAGTCAAGAAGGGAATTATTTTGTATCTGTTTTGCTGCCCGCGGCTACCATCACCGTTTGGTTGCGCATTGTTCCTTGTCAGAAAAATGTGCTTCGCTCCGTGTAATGCTAAAAGAAAAAATTATTTGTATCAATCATGTATTCTTGTTGGAATTATCTTCTCTGGGTCGTAAGATTTGCCATTTTTACGGACAGAGAAATACAACATTGAACGTTGTGATTGGTTATTATTTGCAACATATGCTATCACCTGCCCCTTTTTAACTTTATCACCAACTGAAACAAGCGGGTCAATGTGTCCGTATGCAGTCATAAAACCATTGTAGTGTTTAATTAAAATAACATTGTCATATCCTTCAACTTTATCTGTGAAGACAATTTCTCCAGATGACGATGACCGCACAATTGCGCCTTTCTCAGTGCCAATGTTAACGCCCTCTAATTTTCCACTGTTTGTGATATGTCCAAACCGAGTTATAACAGAACCTCTTGCAGGCCAAATAAACGTTGTTGCATCCAAACGATTTGATGACGCATTGATGCTCCCTTGGTTATTAATTTTTGTCGTATCAATCACATTATTTTTAATGGACGTGTTATTGCTTTTCTTATCATCAAGATATGCGCCTTCTGGCAAAATTAGTTTCTGTCCAACAAAAATATTGTTGTTTTTAATATTGTTTTTCTCAATTAAATCCTTCTGTGGAATGTGATAATTTACGCTTATTCTATAAATAGTTTCTCCCGGTTGGACGGTATGGGTTATGTTTTTTTTAACTGTTGATTGTTTTTCAATTTTACCATTTGTAAGATTTATAGATGCAAAAACTTCGCCTTCGCTTGCCAACAAAAACGACAATGACAAACAACCACAGATGATTTTCTTCATCGCACTGAAAGTTATTTTGCAAATATAAAAGTCAAGATTTTTTGATAGCATCATTCTGTTGAAACAAAAAATTTTATTGAGCTACCCGAGGCCACACTCGCACTGTTAGTGCTCTCATCACTCCACACTACTTCAGCCGACAAACGCGCTCTGCGCTGCGTAATATTTACTCAACCACTGTTATTACTGCTCCATCCAGCTCCTTACAAGTGTTAACCTGACAGGCCAAACGGGAATTTTGCTGCAAATTAAAGACAATATCAAGAACATTTTCCTCGTTTTCTGATGGCTTTTCAATCTTGGAAAGATGTTCCTCATCAATATAAATATGGCAGGTTCCACACGCGCAAGCCCCTTCGCAAGCCCCCATGAGATTAATTCCGTTTGCTTTTGCGACATCAAGGATTGATATTCCTTCATTGGCTTCAACAATCTTTTCACCTTCATTGGAAACAAATTTTAATTTTATCATAATTTTTTGTAAATTTCTACTTGACAAAAATAATTTTCAAGTTATTATCACAATGTTTTTAGTTTATGAATAAATTAAAGTTGTTTTTTCTTTCATTCTGTTTAACTATTGCATTCGCTAGTGTGGATGATACAATGGCAGCTGGTGGCTCTGGCTCTGGCGGTGGCACTGGTACTGGTACCAGTAAACAATGTGGTTCAGGTACTTGTTATAAAATGTCAGGTGATTCAAGCAAGTTAGCAAGTAGTAAAGGTATTTACATAAATTGTTATAATAGTGATATTGGTCGTGGTGATCAGCAGATTTGTTCTAAGTTTTTTTCTGGTGGTACAAAATCGACATGTGTAATATTGGAAAGTACAATGGGAGATGAACCGATAGCAACTTGTGATACTTCAGAAGCATCGTATTGTAGGACAGATGATGACTGTAAAGCAAAAGGTTCTCAATCAATAACGTGTGTTGATAAACATGGTCAGAGGATTGAAGACAAATATAAAGATGACGATGGAAACATTTCTAAAGGCTCTTTTGCAACAGAAGCTGGTTATGAATATGTTGGAATGTGTTCAACTGCTGGAGCAAACAAGGATAGAAATGGAATTGTGATTGTGTTGTGTAATGCAATTGGTGTTGTAACTGGTGGTGCAGGACGTGCAGTTGTATTGATTGTTGTCGTGGTTGTCGGTGTGTTGTTCTTCATTGGTAAGGTCAACTGGAGCTTGCTGGTTGCAATTGGACTTGGTGTCGGTGTGATGTTCGGTGCTCAAGCGATTGTCAATATCATAACAGGAGGTGAGTTGCAGTGTTAATCTACAACTATATTTCTTGCTAATTTAATTAGGGGTCGCTTTTGCGGCTCCTTTTTTTTATGGGTTGCGCGGCGCGGAGCGCGTTTGCTGGACGAAGTGGAGCGTAGCGGAACGAGGAGATTGCAAACGGCGAGGGCGTGGCCTCGGGCGGCGCAACGCAAATTTAATTTATTTATTAGATATAAAACTAGAAATCCAATTCTCTATATTTATCAGAAGGCCTGAAATCAGGGATAATGTCGTAAAGCAAATCACGGAATTCAGGTTTTGACTTGATAGGAACATACCAATCTTTCAGCACAGGATGATTGCCCCAGTCAATCTCGCCAAGATAATCCAGTGATGAAATCTGCACCGCGCACGACAAATCAGCCAATGAAAACTTGCTGTATGCAATGTAGTCCCTTCTGGAAAGAATGTTCTCAATAAACCGCAGATGTTGCTCGCAATTCAAGCGCGCCAGCCGCAGCAAGTCCAAATCAGGGTTGCGCTTTTTCTTGTAGTAAGTATAAACACGCTCATTCAAAATTGGCTTTACTGCCTCGTTATAGAACTTGGTGTCAAACCACTCCGAGTATTTCATGATGTTCGCCTGCTCACCGATGTCGCCAAAAATCAGCGTGTCAACTGGGTATTTCTTCCGCAGGTAGTCCATAATAGAGTTCTGCCCCCAAATCAGCAAATGCTTTTTCTGTCCGTCCTCAAACTTCTGCACCGCCAAAAATGGCACCTCGCCAGTGGGGTTGATGTTGCAAAACTTCTCGCGGCGCTCCCAGAAATTCTCAATGCGCAGCGCACAAATCCTTGATGCCCCCGTGTATTCAAGCATGAACCGTATCTTCCTGCAAAATGGACAAATAGGGAAATGATACAGAGACATCTGCTCGTTCATACAACCTGCGGATAAGAACTAAAAAATAAAATGCAAGGTTTTAAAAATGGTTTGAATGTCTAGTTTTTACCTTTAAACTTTTGCAATATATCCGGCTCTAGCCTATACACTTGATTTTCAATCTTTCCAACCTCTGTTATACAAGCAAACTGATCTGGTTTTCCTTGACTCGTTCCGCCAATAGGTGTAATTTTTATAAACTCAACAATATCTCCTTTTAATAACTTAGCTGCTTTGATCAATTCATCTGCAATTTCTTTCGTTGACTTGTTTGAATTAGTTTCCCATTTAATAGTTGAAGTTGTATTGTTATCTTTTTTAAAAAAAGAAGGCAATATTTTCCCTTTCCCTTCATCTTCAAAATAACCACAAAGCGCGTTATATCTATTATCATATGTTGATGATGAATCCAATCTAAATGTTATAATATAATGTACCGTCATAATAAAATTCTATTAGGTTAACGAACTGGTGATAATTAATTTATAAAAATCAAGTATTTTGCAAAATATTTCAACCATGTTTTTTAAAAAAAACTATTTTCAATACAATGATAAAAAAGACAAATAATTTAACAGCAAAAAAATGAGTTTTCCGTTGCGCTGCCCGAGGCCACGCCCTCGCCATTTGGCACCGCTACGCTACGCCTCGCTCCACTGTCGGCGCTCCGCGCCTCCCCGCTCGGCGGCCAAATGCGCTCCGCGCCGCGCAACATAAAAATTTCTAATCCTCCAACGCCGCTAACGCCTCTGCTTGAGCGTTTGCACGGAGGGCCTGGATGATTTCGTCAATATCGCCAGTATCGGAAACGCGGTCAAGGTTGTAGAGGGTCAGGTTGATGCGGTGGTCGGTGATGCGGTTTTGTGGATAGTTGTAGGTTCTGATTTTCTCGCTGCGGTCGCCGCTGCCGATTTGCGACTGGCGGTTGGCGCGCATTTCGCTGTCTTTTTTCTCCTTCTCGTATTCATAAATTCGCGAGCGCAAAATCTGCATGGCCTTGACGCGATTGGTAATTTGCGAACGGCTCTCTTGCATAAACACCACGATGCCTGTCGGGATGTGAGTGAGTCGCACTGCGCTGTCTGTTTTGTTGACGTGCTGGCCGCCGGCACCACTTGCCCTGCAAACATCTGTGCGGATGTCGCTTTCCTTGATTTCCACATCAAACTCCTCAACCTCCGGGAACACTGCCACCGTGATTGCACTGGTGTGAACGCGCCCTTGTGTCTCTGTTTCAGGTATTCGTTGCACGCGATGAGTGCCACTTTCAAACTTCAAATGGCCGTAAGCATCCTTCCCAATGACATTGAAAAAGACCTCCTTGATGCCTCCAACAGAGCCCTCGGACAGATGCATAATCTCAATCTTCCAATGTTTGATGTCGCAGTATTTCTGGTAAATCGCAAACAAATCTTGCACAAACAGCCCCGCCTCATCACCACCTGTGCCTGCGCGAATTTCCACAATCGCGTTCCTGTTATCCATCGGATCTTTTGGAATTAGCAGAACTTTTAGTTGATGTTCCAGCTCTGGAATTTTCTTTTCCAGTTCGGTATATTCCTCGTTCATCATCGTGCGCATTTCGGCATCTTGCTCTGTTTTTAGTAGTTTATCCAGTTCACTTAACTGCTTGCGCGTATCCGCCAACTGCTTTGAGCACTCATACACTGGCTCCAAATCGTTTTTCTCCTTATTCAACTTGGCAATTTCTTTGTAGTCCTGACACTCTTGCAGCTTGGCTTCAAGCTCGCTCATTTTTGCAATCATTTGCTCTGCAATGCCATTTAAATCCTGTGCCATTGGTTGGTTATGATAAGATAAATATAATTTGCAATATGTTTTAGTTGCGCGGCGCGGAGCGCGTTTGGCCACCGAGCGCAGCGAGGGGGAGCGTAGCGGTGCCAAATGGCGAGGGCGTGGCCTCGGGCGACGCAACACTTCTTGACAATTAAAAACAATCAAATCATATCATTAGATTTTGTTTTAATGGTATTGTCTGACTGGTTTAAACAAAATAAACAGATTATTTCCATTTTTCTTTTTAATTTCATTTTCTTCTTTTTCTCAAACATCAATAGCATTTGAAGGTTTTACACAAGCAAAAGACCGTTTGTTTTTGGTTCCATACATTAGCTATGGCTGGAACAATGCACCAATTGGCTCTGGATACAACACAAAGGACAGAATACAAAAGCAATACATAGGACTGCTGGCAGAATATGGTTTGACAGAGAGAATTACGATTGGCTCGGACATTATGTTTGCAACACAGTGGTCAACGAGAAATGGCAAGATTACGGGACATATTCAAGATAAGAGTTTTGCGCTTCAAAATGTCAATGTATTTGGCAGATGGAATTTTTACAGAAGCGATGATGAAAAGGTTAGGCTAAATCTGTATATGTCAGTCAATACGCCAAGCTTTGGGAAGGGAACCGGCAGATTTGACACATTCGGACATTATTCACAGTGGGGAAACATGTTAAGATTGGAATTTGGATACCTATTCTCAAAGGACACCTACATGAGCTTGAACTATGGCTACAAAGCAAATTACAACATGCCATATGACATGCTGGAAGGAAAAATCACGTTCTTCCAAAGATTACCAAAGAATTTTATGTTTTATGCAATTTTCAAAAAGCAGAATTTTATACCAAAAGGCAAACAAAACACTTATTCATTTTACAGAAATGGTAATTTCCAGTGGAAAACATTTGATATTTTCACACAGAAAGGCATTGTTGCGCTTGATTTATTTTTAGGTTATAAATTTGACAAAAACAAAACGATTGTATTGCAATATACGCGCTCTCTACATTCAGTTATATTCGGCAACAAAGGCGTTAAATTTGGCCAAAATACAATCTGGCTTGAACTCTGGTGGACGATAGATGACTTTTTTGATAGGTTAAAATAAAAAAGATTTTTGTTGCGCTGCCCGAGGCCACGCCCTCGCCATTTGGCACCGCTACGCTCC